>DASYWD010000626.1 GCA_035936415.1 Longimicrobiaceae bacterium | reverse complement strand
GCCTGCCTCGGACCGGGCGCGCGCCGCCTCCGGGTCGTCGAGCACCGCCGCGATCGCGGCTGCGAGCGAGTCCCGGTCCGGGCGCGGGAGGAGGATCCCCGCCCGGCCGTCCGCGAGCACGTCCCGCGCGGCGCCCACGTCGGAGGCCACCACCGGCACCCCGAACGCGAGCGCCTCCAGGAGCACGATCCCGAAGGTCTCCAGCGCGGAGGGGAAGACGAACACGTCGGCCTCCTCCCACCGCTCGCGCCAGGCCGGCGTGTGCGCGGCGACGTCGCGGTGCACGTGCACCCCCGGCTCCGGGGACACCGGCGAGCGGGTCACCAGGTGCAGGTCGCAGCGGTCCCGCAGGTGCTCGCGCCAGCACTCCAGGAGGAGCGGTCCCCCCTTGCGGCGGAAGTCGCCGCCCAGGAAGAGGACCTGCGGCCGCCGCCCCGGTGCGCGCCTCCGCGCCCGCCCCGCGGGGGGGAGCGCCAGCGACGGCGGGAGCCTGTGGACCCGCGCCGCGTCGATCCCGTAGTCCTCCACGAGCGAGCGCGCCACCGGCTCGGACCAGGCGAGGAGCGCCCGCGCCGCCGCCAGGAGCGCCCGCTCCCGCCCGCGGATCGGCGCCAGCGTCAGCGGGAGGAGCGCCCGGCTCCCCCCGTTCGGGGCGAACCACCCGGTCCGGGAGAGCTCCTCGAAGGTGGCGTCCAGGCAGACCAGGACGGGGAGGTCGGCCGCCGTCTCCACCATCTCCAGTCCCACGCTCTGCGTGTTCACCACGACCGCGTCGATCCGCTGGCGGCGCCGGAGCGCGTCGAGCTGCCGCCGCGCGTGCAGGCTGGCCGCTCTCCGCCAGCGCGCCGGGTGGAAGTCGAGCCCCCAGCGGCGCAGCCCCTTCACCGACGCGTCGCCCCAGCGCGCCAGCGAGGGCGGGAGCGGCGTCGCGTCGATGCGGTGCGGGACGATCCCGAGCTCCGGGCCCTCTTCGAGCGCGCGGACGAAGGGGAGGAGGTACGAGCCGTGCCCGAGGGCGTTCTCGTTGACGAAGGCCACGTGCATCATTCGGCCACCGCCTCCGCGTACGCGTCCTGGTAGAGCGGGAGCACCCGCTCCGGCGCGAACTCCGAGCACGCCCGCTCCCGCGCCCGCGCCCCCAGCGAGCGGAGCAGCCCGCGGTCGCGGTGCCAGCGCTCCAGCACCGCCGCCGCCGCTCCGGGCTCGGTCATGTCCACGCACTCGCCGCCCTCGCCGACGATCCACCGCGTCACCGGGAAGGTGTGCGCCACCACCGGGAGCCCGCTCGCCATCGCCTCCAGGAAGACGATCCCGAACGGCTCGCGGAGCGCCGCGTGCACGAAGACGTCGGCGAGCCGGTACCAGCGCGGCATCTCTTCCTGTGGGATGCTGGTGAGGGCGTGCACCCGCCCGCCGAGCGCCGCCTCCGCCCGGCGGGTGAACTCCGCGAGCTGCCGCGGCGTCGCCTGCCCCAGCACCACCAGCTCCGCCGGCACCTCCGCGGGGAGGCGTGCCACCTCCTGCACCACCCAGTCCAGGCGCTTGCTCCCCTCCGGAGAGAAGTCCCCCACGGCGAGCACCACCAGCCGGTCCGCGGCGATCCGCCCCCCGAGCAGCTCCGCGCGCGCGGCGGCGCGGTCCGGAGCCGGGTGGAAGCGGCGGACGTCCACCATGTGGGGGATCACCGACCACCCGCGCGTGTCGACACCCTCCGCGTCCGCCTGCTCGCGGTAGTACGGGGCGAGCACCTGCACCCGCTCGAACCGGCTGCACCATGGTGGCCCAAGGAGGAGCCCGTCCTTGTAGATCACCCGCGGCCCGCCGGGGCCCAGCGTGCGCCTGAGCCGCAGCGCCAGGTCCGGGTCGGCCACGTGCACCAGGTCGAAGCGCCCGCGGCGCAGCCTCCGCCGGAGCCCGAGCACGAAGCTGCGCTGCTCCAGCAGGTACCTGCGCCCCCAGGACATCCAGCGGGCGAGCAGCGCCGAGTCGCGGGCGACGCTGGGGACGTGCACGTAGGGACACGCCGTCTCCAGCCGCGGCGCCCCCCCGAAAAGCACGACGTCGGTCCCGGTGGCGTGGAGCCCCTCCGCGACCGTCTGCGCCCACGTCTCGTTCCCCCGTCGCACCCGCCCCAGTCCGGAGCAGGCCAGGGCCACTCGCACCGCCACCCCCGCCGTCAGTCCCCGGAGCGGCCCCGGAGGCACTCCCAGCCCCAGGGCGCGAGGCGCCGCCGGACCCGCTCGGGGTCCACGCTCGCCACGTAGTTCTGCGCCTCCACCATGCGCAGCGGCGGCACCGGGTCCGCCGCGGGGCGGACGGACGGCCCGCGGAGCTGCGGCCGGAGCGAGAACACGGTGTATCCCCGCTCCTCCAGGAACCGCGTGACGGGGGTGGGATACTCGCCCTCGTCCTCGAAGACCACGTCGCGGATGCGACCGTCGCGGAGGAGCCCCTCGGCGCCCCGGAGGACGTTCAGCTCGTAGCCCTCCACGTCGACCTTGAGGACCCCGATCCGCTCGTCCGCGCCGAAGACGTGGTCCAGACTCTCCAGCCGCACCGGGATCGTCCGCCCGGCGGGCCCACCCTCGGCCTCGATGCGGGAAAGGCCCCGGTTCCCCTCGAAGCTGTCGGCCACGCTCAGCATCGCCTCCCCGGGCGCGTCCCCCACCGCGGCCGGATGGGCGACGACGCGGGCCAGCCCCGGCCGTCCGCTCCAGCGGGCGAGGTTGCGCTCCAGCTCCGCGAAGAGGACCGGGTGCGGCTCGAACGTCTCCACCCGCCCCCGCTCGCCGGCCCGGACGGCCAGGACGCTGGTCATGTAGCCGATGTTCCCGCCCACGTCCACCGCCAGCTCGCCCGGCTCGGCCAGGCGCCAGAGCGTCTCGGTGACGGAGAGCTCGAACACGCCGAGCGCCCAGAGGAGACGGCCGATGGTCTCCCCCGGGCGGATCTCGATGGGCAGCCCCCACGGCAGGACGAGCGTCGCCACTTCCGGCGCGGGCGCCCCCAGGCGCTGCAGCCGCCGGTAGACCTGCACGGGGCGGAAGAGGTACTCCGGCTTCCAGACGTTCGCGAGACGGACCATGCGCTCCCTGGTTCGATACGGAAAAGACCGGGCCGGCCCGCCGCCGCTCCGTGCGGCGCGGACCGCGCCGCCCTGCTCAGCTCCAGACCTGCCGGATCGCGACTTCGGAGACGTCCAGGTCGCGGGAGGTGTACCCGGCCTCGCGCAGCACCCCGGCGACGTCCTCCAGGCGGACTCCCTCCGGCTGGAAGAGCGGGTGCAGCTCCAGCATGACCGTGGGCCGGAACTCACGCAGCGTCTCGCGCATCCCCTGCACGACGTAGAGCTCCGCCCCCTCCACGTCCACCTTGACGAAGGTGGGGCGGATCCCCATCTCGGCCACCAGGGTGTCCACCGCCACGGTACGCGGCCCGTCCCCCGTGCCCGCGCCGCTCCCGACGCGGGGGTGCATCTCCTCCCCCAGGGGGAAGGTCACCTCGGCGGGGCGGCCGTCGCCCACCGGCTTCGGCAGCGCGGAGATCGCCAGCCGCGGGAACGCGGCGGCCAGCACCGACAGGTTGTGCAGCAGGCTGGGGTACGCGGACAGGTCCGGCTCCAGCGAAACGAACGAGTCGCCCGGCCGCGCCTTGGGCGCGAGAAGCCAGGAGTACCAGCCGTGGTACGCCCCCACGTCCACGAAGTCCCCGCCCTCGTACGCGGCGTACGACTGCAGCGACTCGGCGCGCGTGGCGGCCTGCGACTCCCAGTGCTCGAAGAGCCGCGCCACCCGGCGCGGCACGACGAAGCGGGAGCCGTCGGACAGCTCCACCCGCCGGGGGCTCTGGTCCAGGAGCGCGGTTCCCATGGCGCTCTTCCTGACCGCCCCCATGACGGCCGATCTCATCCGGTGCAGCATCCTTGTCCGTGTCCGTGGTCTCGCTAGCGGCCGCGCGGCGCGCCGACCAGCTCCCGGTAGAGCGTGAGACCGCGCTCGGCCACCTGCTCCCAGGTGAAGAGCGCGCGCACCCGCTCCCGGGCGGCCTCGCCCATGGCCCGCGACAGCGCCGCGGAGGCGACCAGCTCCTCCGTCCGGGCGCGGAGCGCCGCGGGATCGTGCGGGGGGACGACGAAGCCGGACTCGCCGTCCGCCACCAGCTCGGGGAGGCTCCCGGCCCGGGTGACGATGACCGGCTTCCCGGAGCCCATCGCCTCCAGCGTCACCAGCCCCAGGAGCTCCGAGGTGTCCGCCTGCCCCGGTGCCACCGGGAGCGAGGGCTGCAGCACGACGTTCGCACCGGCGTACTGGCGGGCGAGCTCCCGGTCGTCCGCGTCCAGGAAGAAGCGGACCCGCTTCCCCCGGGCGGCGCTCCGCAGGCGCTCCAGGTACTCCGCGTCGTACGGGCGCCCCACCACGTGCAGCGGGGTCTCCGGGCCCAGCGCCTCGATGAGCTGGAGAACCCCCTTGTGCGGGAGGAGGCGCCCGACGAAGAGCGCGTACCCGCGCGGCTCGGTCTCCGCCCCACCGAACGCCTGCAGGTCCGCGCCCCCGTACAGGATCGTCGAGGGCTGCGTCCAGCCGGCGAAGAACCCCGCCGCGTGCCGGGAGAGCAGCGCGAGCCCGTGCGCCCGCCGGTTCAGGCTGGCGCGCGGGTGCAGCTTCTGCAGGTAGGTGCTGGGCGAGGGGCCGCCCCCGCCCACGTCGGTGAGCACCACCTTCCGCCCCCGTGCCAGCGCCGCTACCGTCAGCAGGTCGGTGGCCGGGGTCGGAAACACCATCGAGTGGACGACGTCGTGTCCCGCGAGCGCCCGCCACAGCTCCCGGGTGAGCGGGAAGCCCCAGCGCGTGCCCAGCGGGCCGAGCGGGAAGGTCCGCACCTCCAGCCGCCCGTGCGTCTCCACGGCGGGCACCGCGTCGAAGAGCGCCAGCGTGGTCGGGGTGAGCTCGGCGAGGGCGCGGGCGTACTCGAACGCGTAGCGCTCTCCTCCACCCACCGTCCGGTCCCGCGCCAGGTACGACGCGGGGAGGATCAGCACGCGCGGCTGGGTCCCGCCCGTCCGCCGCGTCCGCACCGCGGGTGCGCCCTGGATGGCGCTGGCTGCCGTGCTCATGCGGCGACTCGATCTCCCTGCGGGTCCGTTTCCCGGGCGTCCACCCGGCACCCCCCGCGGCCGCGGAAGAACCGGCTTACCCTAAATCCCTGAAAGATATAGCTGCAATGCGGAGCCGTCCAGTCGGCCCCTCCGGCGCCGGCTACGCGTACCCCGCGAGCGGCGCCGAGGCGGCCTGCGCCGACAATCCCCGGCGGGCTCCCTCGGCGGGGCGGAAGACGAAGTTCTCGCCGTCCGCCTCGCCCGACGCCCCCACCGGGGCGAGCCGGCCCTCCCGGACCCGGAACGGAGCGTAGCCGAGGGCGTCGAAGAAGGCGAACACCCCGTCCCGGTTCTTCTCCTTCACCTCCAGGAGAACGACGGGCTGGTTCTCGCGCAACGTCCGCTCGGCGCCCCGGAGGGCCGCCGGCTCGTGCCCCTCCACGTCCATCTTGACGAACGACACGCCGCGGAAGCCGAACGCGTCCAGCGGGCGGACGGGCACCCGGATCACCTCGAAGTCGTGGGCGCCCGGGAGGTTGTCGCGGTCGAAGCTGGCCCAGCCGGGCTGCCGTACGCCGTTCACGATGGGAACGAACAGCTCCGTCTCTCCCTCCGTGCACGACACGGCCACGTTGCGGATGGCGACGTTCCCGGCCCCCCAGGCGCGCAGCGGCCCCAGGACGGCGGGGTTGGGCTCGAACGCCTCCACCCGGCGGAAGAGCTTCGCCAGGTGGTAGGCGTAGTAGCCCCGGTTGGCGCCCACGTCGAGCGCGAGCTCGCGCCGCCTCCCGGCGAGCGCGTCGAGCAGGAAGATCTCTCTCTCCAGGCGGCCGGCGAGGCGCTCCCGGAGGATCTCGAAGGGGAGCGCATACCTCGGGGGGAGGAGGCGCTCGACGGGGCGCACCAGCGCGCGGGCCGCCCGCTGCACGATGACGGACATCTGTGGACCGAGGAGGATGGCGTGTAGCGGGTCCGCGCCGGGCGGCGCGGACCGAAAGGCTCATGGACCGACGCGGGACCCCGAGACGACGGAGACGACGGAGCGGGCCATGTCCCGCCAGGTGTGGGCGCGCAGCTCCTCGCCGAGGGGCCGGAACGCGCTGCGCCAGCGCTCCGGGTCGGCGCGCCAGCCGCGCAGGCGGGCGACCATGTCGTCCACGTCCGCCGGATCGGGGAGGACCATCTCGCGCAGCGCCTCCGGGTAGCGCTCCGCCACCCCGGCGTGGGCGCTCACCAGCGCGGGGACGCCCCGGCAGACCGCCTCCTGCACCGCCAGGCCATAGGCGTCGTAGCGGGTGGGGCTCACCAGCAGGTCGGCCGCGGCGAGGAGGTCGCCCACGCGGTCGGTGAATCCCAGGAGGCGGACCCTTCCCGCAAGCCCGCGCCGCTCCACCTCCCCGCGCCAGCGCTCCAGCCCCCGACCGCCGCCCGCCGCCACAAGCTGCCCGTCCCACGCGGGGTCGGCGCAGAGACGCGACCACGCCTCCAGGAGGAGATCGAATCCCTTGCCCCGGTCGTGCCCGAGCGCGCCCACGAAGGCGGCCACCGGCCGGTCGCCGGCGAGCTCCAGCCAGGCCCGCGCGGCGGCGCGCTCGTGCGGCTGCACCAGACCCCACGCGGGGTCCGCACCCAGATAGACGACGTGGACCCGCTCCGGGTCAACTCCGAGGTGGCGGACCAGGTCGCGCCGGGTCTTCTCGGAGTTGGCGAGGACCACCCGGGCCTCGCCGACGACGCGCCGCTCCCTCCGGCGCGCGGACGACTTCATCAGGCGGTTCTTGGCCCGGAACCAGGCCGGGGCGCCCTCGTCCACGCAGGGCCAGGCATGATGGACGCTGTGGACCCAGTTCACGTCGGGCCAGCGGCAGTTCCCTCCGTTCACCAGCACGCGCGCTCCGGGGTGCTCGCTCGTGACCCGCCGCGCCACCGCGCGCCCGGCGCGCTCCAGCAGCCGCTCGCCCACCAGGAACGAGCCGGCCGGGCGGGGGACCCGGTGCACCACCGCCCCGGGGCGGTCCGCCAGGCGCGCGTCCACCTCGTGCCCCACCATGTGCAGCGGGACCCCCTGCTCCAGGAGGTGCTCGGCCAGCGCCGCGTTGGCCTTTTCCATCCCACCCCGCTGGTGGAAGCCGGTGGCGACCATCACCCACGGGTCCCGCCCGGCCGCGGACTCAGGCATGGGCCCGGACCAGGGCGCCGCTCCCCGCGGCGGGGCCGGGGGGAGCCGCCGGCTCCTCGACGGTACCGGGAGCCTGCCGGACCGAGATCCACCCCGTGCTCAGCAGGAAGATCAGGGTGAACGGGACGGAGGTCAGGAACCCGATGCCGATGAGCCCCTGCGCGAAGTATCCGGCGCACGCCCACCAGGCCAGCCGCCGCCCGAATGCCCAGCGGTCGGTGGGGACGGTGGTCCGCCGGGTGAACACCCAGACGATGAAGCAGACCCAGAAGAAGAGCCCCGGCAGCCCCAGCTCGAGCACGAAGGTGGCGTACTGGTTCTCGATCCCGATCGGGTCCCGGATCAGGTGCTGGAGGAAGTACGGCATGCTCGTCCCCCCTCCCCCGAGCCCGTTCCCCATCGGGTAGCTGAGCGCCCGGTCCACGAAGCTCTCGTTCACGCTGACGTAGATCCGGTTGAAGATCGCCTCCGGCCCGATCGTCATCAGCCTCTGGAACAGCCGCTCGTTGCTGGCGACCACCCATCCCAGCCCGCCCAGCATCACCACCCAGACCACGCGGCCGATGGCGCCCATCTTTCCGCTGAGCAGGCTGATCCCCAGCAGGACCAGGAGGATGAGTATGTGCGTGCGGGAGGCGGCCAGGAAGACCCCCAGGACCGAGGCGACCATCCCGGTGCTCAGGAGCCACCTCCGCAGCGGCGACCCGCCCTTCTGCACCCACGCGCCCAACAGGAGCGGGAGCGTGATCGCCATGGTGGCGCCGTACGCGCTGGCGTTGGGGAAGATCGCGGGGATGCGGAAGGCGCCGAGCAGGTCGCCCGTGGTCTGGATGTCGTTGCTGCGGTAGATCAGCTCGGTGACGGGATTGCGCGGATAGAACCTCTCCAGCCCGAAGACGAACTCCGCCGCCGCGAATCCGAGCGCCACCAGGTTGAGCCCGGCGAGCCAGAGCGCCAGCCGGTCCATCTCCGCATTGCCGAGCCTCGCTCCGAACACCAGGAAGGGGAGGAGCAGGACGTGCGCGCGCAGCCCCACGAGCTGCACCATCGGGTCCTGCGCCGGCACCAGCAGCAGGAACACCGGCCAGAAGGCCAGGAGCGCCACCCAGTGCGTCAGGCTGCGGACCCGGTCCCGCTCCTCCGGGGGCATGGGCCGCAGGAGCTGCGTGATGAAGAACGCCAGCACCGCGGCGTCGAACATGAAGTACGAGATCGTGTTGGGGACGTTCGCCCGGACGATCCCGAAGAAGTATCCCACCACGACGAGCGCGACGATCCCGGCCAGGAGGGAGCGGCGCCCCGCCAGGTAGGTGGCGAGAAACCCCGCCGCGCAGAAGACCAGCGCTACCATCGAAGCTCTGAACCCGGGGCGCACCAGAGCTGGTGCGGCCACGCGTCCAGCGGCTCGCCCGGCTCCAGGGGCCGCAGGAGCTCGCGAAGGCTGCTGGCCCGGCCGTACGCCGCGGCCCGGGTGACCGCCGGGTCGTGGCTCACCGTGTACCCAGTGTATCCCGCGGAGCGCAGCGTGTCCACGAGCGCGTCGGTCGAAGTGCCGTGCTCCGCCAGCTCGACGGGGTGCAGCTCCACGAGCAGGCGCGCCACCCGCCCCCCGCGCAGCGACTCTTCCAGCCCGGCGAGGGCGGCGCCCTCCGCCCCCTCGATGTCCATCTTCAGCAGGTCCACGCGCCGGATCCCTTCCTCGTCGAGAATCCGGTCCAGCGCGTCGGCCCGAACGCGGAAGGTCCGCCCGTCCGCCGCGGCGTCGGGCACGATCCGCGACACCCCGAAGTTGCCCGCCGCCTCGTCGAACCCCGCCAGCGCCAGGATCCCCGGCCCGCCGGCCGCGGCGAGCTGCCGCAGCGTCACGTGCCGCAGCCCGTTGCGCGCCACGTTGGCTTCGAGCACGGGGAAGAGCCTGGGGTCCGGCTCCAGGGAGAGCACCCGCCCGCCCTGTCCCACCAGGCTGGCGGCCAGCAGCGTGAAGTATCCCCAGTTGGCGCCCACGTCCACGAAGGTGTCGCCCGGGGCGAGGAGCGCCCGCACCAGCGCCGTCTCCTGCGGCCCGTACAGCCCGGTGAAGCAGACCTCGCGGGCGATGTCGTCGCGCAGGTCGCAGAGGTACGTCCCCCCGCCGAGCTCCACCGGCATCTCCATGAGGAAGGGCGGCGCGGCGTCCCGCCCGATCCGCTGGATGGCGCGGTAGCGGCCGGCCGGGAGCCGCCGTACGACCGAAGCGACCATGCGCACCCAGACGGGCGCGGGCCGCGGACTCTGCTGGTTCAAGCCGGATCCTGTAATGGTGCGCGGGATGATTGCTCCGCGGCGGCGCCCGGCCGCGCGGCGGGGGCGGCGCCGGCCAGGACGCGCCGCAGGCGGGGGAGCTGGAGGGCGGGATCGCAC
>DASYWD010000625.1 GCA_035936415.1 Longimicrobiaceae bacterium | reverse complement strand
GCCCTGGTCGCCCCGGACGACCCGGCGCTGGTGACCTTCACCACGGGGAGCACCGGCGCGCCCAAGGGCGCAGCCCGCTCCCACGCCTTCCTCTGGGCGCAGCACCTCGCCCTCGCGGCTCACCTGCGGCTGACCGAGCGGGACGTGGACATGCCGACGCTCCCGGTCTTCGTCCTCAACAACCTGGCGGGCGGGACGCCGAGCGTGATCCCGGACTTCGACCCGCGGCAGCCGGGGGAGATCGACCCCGGCACCATCGACCGGCAGATGCGCGCGGAGGGGGTCACCACCTCCAGCGGCTCGCCCGCCTTCTACGCGCGCCTGGCGGCCTGGGCGGCGGGGCGCGGCGCGAAGCTCCCCCTGCGCGCCCTGTTCACCGGCGGCGCCCCCGTGTACCCGCCGCTGGCGCGGCTCCTGGCCGACACGGTGGAGGGGGAGGCGCACGTCGTCTACGGGAGCACCGAGGCGGAGCCGGTCGCCGGGATCGAGGCGCGCGCCATGCTCGCGGCGATGGAGGAGGGCGGGGAGGGGATCTGCGTCGGCGCGCCGGTACCGGAGGTCGAGCTGCGCATCCTCCGCCCGCACGACGGGCCGATCGTGCTGGGGCCGCGCGGCTGGGCCGAGTGGGATGCCGGACCGGGGGAGACCGGGGAGGTGGCGGTCACCGGCGACCACGTCCTGGCCGGGTACCTGGACGACCCGGCGGCCGACCGTGCGAACAAGATCCGCGACCGGGACGGCACCCGCGTCTGGCACCGCACCGGCGACGCCGGGCGGCTGGACGCGCGAGGGCGGCTCTGGCTGATGGGGCGCGTCTCGCAGCGCGTGGAGCGGGACGGGGCGACGTGGTGGAGCACCCCCGCCGAGGTGAGGGCGCTCGGCGCGCCGGGAGTGCGGCACGCCGCGTACCTCGGGGTGAGCGACGAACGGCTCGGGCAGCGCGCCGTCCTCTGCGTGGAAACGGAGGGAGGGCGCCTGGACGACACGGAGCGCGCCGGCCTGCTCCGCCGTCTGCACCCCATCCCTGTGGACGAGGTGCGGGCGCTCGCCCGCATCCCCCGCGACCCGCGCCACGCCTCCAAGACGGACGTGGCGGCGCTGCGGCGCATGCTCTGACCGCGGTCCGTTCCCGAACGGGAACAGAGATCGCCCGCAGGTGTGGCTCCGTCCGCCGCACCGCCGGAGCCTCCGCCGCTCAAGCTGTTGATCTCACGCGTTTTGCCGGGGGCTGCGGGCCGGGATTGACGCCTCCTACCCCCCGTCCGATCTTTCGGCACCCGACAACAGACGCGAACCCGCGGGCCCACGTGCCCGCGGGTTTCTCCTTGCCCCGTCCCCACCGGGGCGCCACCCGCGGAGCCCCTTGCCCACGAAGCGCATCCTGCTGGTCGACGACGAGGCCGACGTCCGCGAGGTCGCCCAGCTCAGCCTGGAGATGGTGGGCGGCTGGGTGGTCTGCTCGGCCGCGTCCGGGGAGGAGGGCGTGCGCCGGGCCGCCTCCGACCACCCCGACGCCATCCTCCTCGACGTGATGATGCCGGAGATGGACGGCCCCGCTACCTTCCGGGCGCTCCAGGCCGACCCCGCCACCCGCAGCATTCCCGTCCTCCTCCTCACGGCCAAGGCCCGCCCCGCGGACCGCGAGCGCTTCGCGGAGCTGGGGGTGGCGGGCGTCCTCCCCAAGCCCTTCGATCCCCTCACCCTGGCGCGCGACGTCTCGCACGCGCTCGGTTGGGACGGCTGACCCCCGCCCCCGGAGCGGGGCCCACGTCCGCCCTCCCCGCCGCGGGCCTCCCCGATCTCCCCACCCCCTGGACCGAAAGGAAGTAGTCCGACACGTGACGAGTCTTCCCGGAACGGAGACCGGGTCGGAATCCCCGGACACGGCCGCGGCGCAGCTCGCCTCCGCCGTCGGCGCGCTGTGGAACAAGTACCGCGACGCCATCTTCGCCCGCGTGGACGCGGTGGAGGAGGCCGCCCGCGCGCTGGCCGACGACCGGCTGGACGAGGAGCTGCGCCGCCGGGCTGAGCACGAGGCCCACAAGCTGGCCGGTGCCGTCGGCGGGTTCGGGTTCGCCGAAGCGTCGCGGCTCGCGCGGGAGGCGGAGGACGTCCTCGTGGGGCGCGCGGCGCCCACGCCCGATCAGGCGCTCCGGCTGGCGGAGCTGGCCACGGCGATCCGTGCGGAGCTGGAGCGCCCGCTCCCGCAGTAGCCCGCCCCGTGGACGTCCGCCTGCCGACGCTGTGCAGCCCGCCGCGCTCCGAGGACGCCTGGCACGTCACGGCCATTCCGTTGTATTATCCTGCAGGTCACCCCCGCCGAAGGAGTGTGCGCGATGGCTGGCGAGCCCGCCTACAGGATCGAGGTCGACGACCGCGACCTCGTCGTGCGCGTGAGTCGCGATGCCCTGGACCAGGAGCAGGTCTCCAGGTTCCTGGACTACCTGGAGCTGGAGTCCATCCGCCGCCGCAGCCACCTGTCCGAGTCGGACGTTGAAGCGCTGTCCAGCGAGGTCGATGCGGGGCTATGGGAACGTCTCCGTGGCAACGTCCCCGAGCGGACGTAGATGCCTGACGCGCCCGCCTCCGTAGTCGTCGACACGAACATCGTTTTCTCTGCCCTGCTGAGGGAGCACAGCCGCTTCTCGGAGGTCCTCCTCCAGTCCGAGCACACGTTCTACGTCTGCGAGAGCGTCCTGGTGGAGCTGTTTCGCCACAAGGATCGGATCCTGAGGGCGAGTCGGCTAGAGGAGGCCGATCTGGCGCGCCTGTACCACGTTCTCCTTCGGCGGCTACAACTCTACAGGGAAGACCAGATCGCGCCGGAGAACTGGGGCCGGGCTTACGAGCTCTGCCGAGACGTGGACCAGACCGACACCCCGCACGTAGCGCTCGCGCTCGAACTGGAAGGCCTGCTGTGGACCGGGGACAGGACGTTGCGGGCCGGACTCGAAGCGCGTGGGTTCACCCGGTTCTTCGCAGCCGACCCCGGCTCCTGAGCGCGCCCAGCTCCCCTGAGCCTCCTCACTTCCAGACGCTGATCTCCTCCAGCGGCTTCCGCGCGAGGTCCGGCACCCGGGCGTCCGGCGCCGGGTAGCCCACGGGCATCAGCAGGAACGGCTTCTCGTTCACCGGGCGCTCCAGCAGCTCGGACAGGAATCCCATCGGGGACGGGGTATGGGTCAGCGTGGCGAGCCCCATCTGGTGGATCGCCGCGATGAAGAACCCCGCCGCGATGCCGCAGCTCTCCGTGGTGTAGTAGTACGTCCGCCGGCTCCCGTCCGCGCCGAGGCCGTACAGGTGCCGGAACAGGACGACGACGTAGGGCGCGTCGGTGATGTGCGTCTTGTTGAAGTCGGTCCCCAGCGGCGCCAGCGCCTCCAGCCAGTCCGCGGGCGCCCTCCGGTCGTAGAAGTCCCTCTCCTCCGCCTCCGCCGCCTCCCGGATCCTCGCCCGGGTCTCCGCGTCCTCCACCACGACGAAGGTCCACGGCTGCTGGTGCGCGCCCGACGGCGCCGTCCCGCCCACCCGGACCGCGTACTCGATCAGCTCCCGCGGCACGGGATCGCTGGAGAAGGCCCGCACCGTCCGGCGGCGGTCCATCTCCGCGTAGAAATCGCGCGCACGCCGCTCCATTTCCGCCGCGGGGAGGCGCTCGAAGCCGAGGGCGCGAAAGGGGTAGTCTGCCGTAGGCATGGGTAAACGGAGTCGAGGGAAAGGCCGACGCGGAAAGCAGAGAACCTACGGCCGTCCCGGCCGTGCGGCGAGCACCCTCCCGGCCGGGGACCCCTCGCCCGCCGAAAACAGCGGAAACTTTACACGACCCGCCCCCTCCCGGTACATTCCCCGCTCGTTTTCCCGGGCCCCGGCCCGCAGCCGCGACGCAGCACATCCCGAATGGACCGCCTGACCCCACAGCGCCTGGACGAGATCCTGGAACGCGCCCGCGGCCTCCGCGTCGCCGTGGTCGGCGACGTGATGCTCGACGTGTACCTGGAGGGGACGGTCTCCCGCATCTCCCCTGAAGCGCCGGTCCCGGTGGTGAACGTGGACACGGAGCGCCTCGCCCTGGGCGGCGCGGCCAACGTCGCGGCCAACATCGTCACGCTGGATGCCGACTGCGACCTCCTGGGCTACGTCGGCGCCGACGAGTCCGGGCTGCGGGTGCGCGCCGCCCTGACGGAGCAGGCAGGCGGCACGCTCCGCCCGCGGCTGGTCGAGCGCCGCGACCGACCCACCACCACCAAGACGCGGGTCATGGCGCGCAGCCACCACGTGATCCGCTTCGACAGGGAGCGTGCCGACGACCTCCCGGACGACTGCGTGGACGAGCTCTGCGAGATGATCCGCGAGTCCGTCGCGGAGGCGGACGCGCTGGTGCTGGAGGACTACAACAAGGGGGTCCTGGTGCCCGCCGTGATCCGCACCGCGCTCCGGGCGGCCGAGGAGGCGGGGATCCCCACCGTGGTCGACCCCAAGTTCCGCCACTTCTGGAGCTACGGTGGCGCCGCCGTGTTCAAGCCGAACGCCGTGGAGCTGGGCGCGGCCATGGGCGAGCCCATCCGCCCGCACGACGACGCCTGGCTGGAGGCCGCCCGCGGCCGCACCGGCGCCCGCCACCTCCTCCTCACGCTCGGCGAGGAGGGGATGGTGCTCCGCTGCGCTTCCGGCGACACGCTCCGCATCCCCACGGTGGCGCGCGAGGTCTACGACGTCTCCGGGGCGGGGGACACCGTCACCGCGTTCCTCGCCGTGGCGCTGGCCGCGGGCGCGGAGGTGGAGGAGGCGGCGATCCTGGCCAACTTCGCCGCGGGAATCGAGGTGGGGAAGCACGGGGTCGCGGTCGTGACCCCGGACGAGCTCCGCGCGGCCGTAGTCGCCGGCCGGCCGCTCTCCGCGCTCCCGGCCGGCGACTGAACCGAAACCCACAAAGGAGACACATGGCCGCACTCGAGAAGGTGCAGACCGGCGGGGCCCCCGCCGCCATCGGCCCGTACAGCCAGGCGATCGTCCACGGCGGGATGGTCTACACCGCGGGGCAGATCCCGCTGGACCCCGCCTCCATGCAGATGGTGGAAGGCGACGTCGCCGCGCAGACCGAGCGCGTCATGCAGAGCCTCGCCGCCGTGCTCGAGGCCGCGGGCGCCTCGCTCCGCTCCGTGGTGAAGACCACGGTCTTCCTCGCGGACATGAACGACTTCGCGGCCATGAACGAGGTGTACGCGAAGCACTTCGGCGACCATGCGCCGGCTCGCTCCACCGTGCAGGCCGCGCGGCTCCCCCGCGACGCCCGGGTGGAGATCGAGTGCATCGCCGTGGCCGGCGCCGAGCGCTGACCCCGGCGGCGCGGTCCCGCACTTGCGGGGCCGCGCCGTTTCTTTTTTCGACGACGAACCGAGCGGACTCCGTTTCAGCCATGCCCAAGCCCAACCCGCACATCTTCCGGCAGTACGACATCCGCGGCGTCGTCGGCACCGACGTCACCGCCGAGGTCGCCGAGGGGATCGGCCGCGCCTTCGCCACTCTCGCCCGGCGCCGCCTGGGCAAGGAGCACCCCACGCTCGCGCTCGGCCGCGACAACCGCACCTCCTCCGAGGAGCTGGCCGCCGCGGTGCGCCGCGGGATGATGGCCGCCGGCGCGACGGTGACCGACGTGGGGCTGGTCCCCACCCCGGTCCACTCGTTCGCCGTGTTCCACCTCGGGCTGGACGGGGGGCTGCAGGTGACCGGGTCGCACAACCCGCCGCAGTACAACGGCTTCAAGATGACGCTCTCCGGGGGCTCGCTCTACGGCGGCGCCATCCAGGAGATCCGCGCCATGATCGAATACGGGAGCTGGGACGGCGGCGAGGGCTCCGTCACCGAGCGCGACGTCCTGGACGAGTACGTCCGCTTCGTGGCCGGCAAGTTCCGGATCGAGCGGCCGCTGAAGGTGGTCGCCGACTGCGGCAACGGCACCGGCTCCGTGGTCGCCGTGGAGCTGCTGCGCGCGCTGGGATCCAACGTGGAGGTGGTTCCCCTCTTCTGCGAGTCGGACCCGAGCTTCCCCAACCACCACCCGGACCCGGTGGTGGACAAGAACCTCCTCGACCTCGTCGCGAAGGTGGAAGAGACCGGCGCCGACCTGGGCGTGGCCTTCGACGGCGACGCGGACCGCATCGGCGCCATCGACGACCAGGGGGAGATCGTCCGCGGCGACACCCTCCTCCTCCTCTACGGGCTGGACCTGATCCAGCGGCGCGGCCCCGGGCAGAAGGTGGTCTTCGACGTGAAGTGCTCGCAGGTGCTCCCGGAGGTGCTGGAGGAGGCGGGCGGCGTCCCGCTGATGAACCCCACCGGGCACTCCCTCATCAAGAAGCGGATGAAGGAGGAGGGGAGCGCCCTCTCCGGCGAGCTCTCCGGCCACATCATGTTCGGGGACGACTACTACGGCTACGACGACGCGCTCTACGGGGCCTGCCTGCTGCTCGACATCGTCGCGCGCCAGGGCCGCCCGCTCTCCGAGTGGATCGCGGAGTTCCCCCGCTTCGTCTCCACCTCCGAGCTGCGCTACCCGGCCACCGAGGAGACCAAGTTCGAGATCGTCGCCCGCGCCACCGAGCACTTCCGGCAGGGGCACGACGTGATCGACGTGGACGGGGCCCGGGTCCTCTTCGGCGACGGGTGGGGGCTGATCCGCGCCTCCAACACCGAGCCGGTGCTGGTGGCCCGCTACGAGGCCCGCACCCCGGAGCGCCTCGCCGCGATCCGGGGCGAGATGGAGGACTGGCTGCGCCGCGAGGGCGTCGACACCTCCGGCGGCGCCACGCACTGAGAGCGACCTTTCGCTTGCTTGCCGCTGGGGGAGCCCCGGCTTATCATCAGCCCCGCTGAAGAGGACCCCTTGGCGGTACGGACCATCGTCGTGGCGCTGGGCGGGAACGCGCTGGCGCAGCCCGGAGAGGAAGGGACCATCACCGAGCAGTTCCGCCACACGCGGGAGAGTCTCGGCGCCGTGGTGGAGCTGGCGCGGGACGGGTGGCGGATCGCCCTCGTGCACGGCAACGGCCCGCAGGTGGGGAACGAGCTGGTTCGCAACGAGAGGTCACGGCACGTGGTGCCGCCGCTCCCGCTGGGCGTGCTGGTGGCGGGGACGGAGGGATGGATCGGCTACATGATCCAGCAGTCGCTCCAGAACGCGCTTCGGCGGGCGGGGGTGGACCGGCAGGTGGTCACCCTGGTGACGCAGGTGCGGGTGGACCCGGCGGACCCCGAGATGCGGCGCCCGTCCAAGCCCATCGGCCGGACCACGGACGAGGCCACCGCCCGCGAGCTGGCCCGGGAGATGGGCGGGGAGGTGACGCAGACCAGGGGAGGGTGGCGGCGGGTGGTCCCCTCGCCGCGGCCGCTGGAGATCGTGGAGAGCCCCATGATCCGCTCCCTCGTGGAGGAGGGGCACCTGGTGATCGCCGCCGGCGGGGGAGGGTGCCCGGTCTACGTGGACCCGGAGCTGGGGCTGGAGGGGGTGGACGCGGTGGTGGACAAGGACCGCGCAGCCGCCATCCTGGGGCACGACATCGGCGCCGAGGTGCTGGTGATCCTGACCGACGTCGAGTGCGTCTACCTGGACTACGGCACCCCGGAGCAGCGCGCCATCCGCCGCCTGACGCTGGACGCCGCCGACGAGCTACTCCGGAGCGGCGAGCTGGGCTCCGGGAGCATGGCCCCCAAGGTGGAGGCCGCCGCCGACTTCGTCCGGCGCGGCGGGACGCGCGCCATCATCGCCCGGCTGGACCAGGGGCGGGAGGCGGTGGGGGGGGAGGCGGGGACGGAGATCGTGGGGGAATGAAGAATGTAGAATGCAGAATGTAGAAAGGGGCTCCTCGCGGCCGTACTTTCTTCATTCTTCATTCTTCGTTCTACATTCGTTTTTTCTCATTCCAAACCGACGGTGGCATGAACATCCACGAATACCAGGCGAAGGAGCTCCTCGCCGCGCAGGGGATCCCGGTCCCCATGGGCGAGGTCGCGACCACGCCCGAACAGGCCGAGGAGATCGCCCGCCGGCTGGGCGGGCCCGTGATGGTCAAGGCCCAGGTGCACGCGGGCGGCCGCGGCAAGGCGGGCGGCGTCAAGTTCTGCCCCACGCCGGAGCAGGCGCGGGAGAAGGCGCAGGACATCCTGGGGATGGACATCAAGGGGCTGACGGTCGAGAAGGTACTGGTCGCCCCCGCGGCGGACATCGCCACCGAGGCCTACGTCGGCATCATCGTGGACCGCGCCAGCAGGAAACCGGTCTTCATGGTCTCGTCGGAGGGCGGCATCGACATCGAGGAGGTAGCCGCCACCAACCCCGAGGCCATCTTCAAGCTCCCGGTGGATCCCCGGTACGGGCTGCTCCCGCACCAGGCCTACCTCATGGCGACCCGGCTGTACCAGGATCCCAAGCAGCAGCGCGCCGCCGCGAAGATCCTGCAGCAGCTCTACACCGCCTTCATGGACGCGGGCGCCTCGCTGGCCGAGATCAACCCGCTGATCTCCACGCCCGAGGGCGAGGTCCTGGCGATCGACGCCAAGTTCAACATCGACGACAACGAGCTCTTCCGTAAGCCGGAGATCGAGGCGCTCCGCGACGAGTCGTCCGAGGCCCCGGCCGAGGTGCAGGCCCGCGAGGCGGGGCTGACCTTCATCAAGCTGGACGGCAACGTCGGCTGCTGCGTGAACGGCGCCGGGCTGGCGATGGCCACCATGGACCTGGTGAAGTACTACGGCGGCGATCCCGCCAACTTCCTGGACATCGGCGGGTCGTCCAACCCCGAGAAGGTGGTGAGCGCGCTCAAGATCATCACCAGCGACCCGAGCGTGAAGGCCATCCTGTTCAACATCTTCGGGGGGATCACGCGCACCGACGACGTCGCGAACGGGATCGTGACCGCCACCCGGATGATCGACATCAACGTTCCCATCGTGATCCGCCTGACCGGCACCAACGAGGAGATCGCCGTGAAGATCCTGGCAGACGCCGGCTTCAGCGCGATGACCGACATGGACGAGGCCGTGCAGCGGGCGGTCGCTTTGGCCAAGGGAGAGGCCCAGTGAGCATCTTCATCGACAACGACACCCGCCTGGTCGTCCAGGGGATCACGGGCCGCGACGGCTCGTTCCACGCGAAGCAGATGATCGAGTACGGCACCCAGGTGGTCGCGGGCGTCACCCCCGGAAAGGGCGGTCAGACGTTCGAGGGCCAGGTGCCCATCTTCAACACCGTGGCAGAGGCGGTCCGGGAGGGCGGCGCAAACACCTCGGTCATCTACGTGCCCCCCGCCTTCGCGGCCGACGCCATGTTCGAGGCGGCCGACGCCGGGATCGAGTTCATCGTCTGCATCACCGAGGGCGTCCCGGTGCTGGACATGACCCGGGTGCGGCCCTACGTGCAGGAGAAGGGCGCGCGCCTCCTGGGCCCCAACTGCCCCGGGCTCCTTTCCGCCGGGAAGAGCAAGGTCGGGATCATCCCCGGCCACATCACCCAGCCCGGCCCCGTCGGCCTGGTCTCCAAGTCGGGGACGCTGACCTACGAGGTGGTCTACAAGCTCAAGGGCGCGGGGATCGGCACCACCACCTGCGTCGGCATCGGCGGCGACCCCATCAACGGGACCAGCTTCATCGACTGCCTGGCGGCCTTCGAGGCGGACCCCGAGACCAAGGCCATCGTCATGCTGGGCGAGATCGGCGGCACCGACGAGCAGGAGGCGGCCGCCTACGTCAAGGAGAACGTGACCAAGCCGGTCGTCGGCTTCATCGCCGGGCAGACGGCGCCCCCGGGCCGCCGCATGGGCCACGCCGGGGCGATCATCTCCGGCTCGGCCGGGACCGCCGAGGAGAAGATCGGCGCCTTCCGCGACAACGGGATCGGCGTCGCGAAGCGTCCGGTGGACGTGGTGGGCCTCATCCAGGAGGTCCTCTGAGCGAGGGCGCGAAGGGCGGGCGCGAGCTCCGGCTGACCGAGGTGCTTCGGCCGGAGCACGTTCTCGCCCCGCTGGAGGTGGACTCGGTCCACGGCGCGGTCGCCGCCCTGGTGCGGCGGCTGCACGAGACCGGCGCGGTCCGCGAGCCCGAGCGGCTGCAGGGGCTCTTCGCCGAGAACCGTATCCGCGACGTGATCCACGTCGGGGAGAGAGTGCTCCTCCCGCACCTGCGCACGGATGCGGTCCCGCAGCTGGTGGTGGCGCTCGGGGTCACTCCGCGCCCCCTCCCCGCCACCTCGCGGGACCCGGTCGGGACCGCGCAGGTGGTGGTGCTGGTCCTCGCCCCGCCCGCCGCCAACGACCTGTACCTGCAGACGGTGGCGGCGCTCGCGCGGGTGCTCCGCCACGACGAGACGGTGGCACGCCTCGCGGCGGCCCGCACCCCGGACGAGGTGCTGGCGGTGGGAGAGATCCGCGAGCTCGCCATCCAGCCGCGCCTCCTGGTGCGGGACGTGATGACCCCGCGGGTGTACCGCGTCTCGCCGGACACGCCGGTGCGGGAGCTGCTGGAGCTGGTCAGCGCGCACCGGCTCCGGGCCGTCCCCGTGGTGGGCGAGGAGCGCGAGGTGCTGGGGATGGTGACCGACCGCGACCTCCTCCGCCACCTCCTCCCGGCCGCGCTGCGCGCGGGGGAGGGAGGGGACCGCGCCACGGGCTCCCCCGACGAGCTCAGGGTGCGCGACGTGATGTCGCGCTCCGTGATGTGCATCTCCGAGGACCAGGGGCTGGCCGAGGTCGCCTCCGTGATGGTCAACAAAGACGTGGAGCGCCTCCCCGTGGTGCACGACGGGAAGCTCACCGGCTTCCTCACCCGGGGGGACATCCTCCGCAAGCTCTTCGGCTTCCGGCCGCGCTGAGCGGCCGTTCAACGAAACAACCGACACACCCGATACGGACCCATGTCACGTACCCTCGCCATCATCAAGCCGGACGCCGTCGCGGCGGGCAACGCCGGGAAGATCATCGCCCACCTGGAGGGCGCCGGCTTCCGCATCGTCGCCATGAAGATGGTCCACCTGGACCGCGAGCAGGCCGGCGAGTTCTACGCCGTGCACCGCGAGCGCCCCTTCTACGGCGAGCTGGTGGAGTTCATGACCTCCGGCCCCAGCATCCCCATGGCCCTGGAGGCCGACGACGCCGTCGCCCGCTACCGCGAGACGATCGGCGCCACGGACCCCGCCGAGGCCGCGGAGGGTACGATCCGCCGGCTGTACGCGGAGTCCAAGGGGCGGAACGCCGTGCACGGCTCCGACTCCGACGAGAACGCCGCGAACGAGATCCGCTTCTTCTTCGGCGACGACCTGCCGGGCGCCCGCTGAGGCGTCCCGGCGGTCGGCGGGGAGGGACGCGGCGCCGCCGCGTCCCTCCCGTTTTTTCCCTCTGCCCCTGCCGACCGTGAACCTCCTCCTTCGCTGGCTCGCCTCCGCGGCCGCCGTCTGGGTGGCCACCCGCCTGGTCCCCGGGATCCGGGTCGAGGGCGGGATCGAGACGCTCCTCGTCGTCGCGCTGATCCTGGGGCTGGCCAACGCGCTGGTCCGCCCGCTGCTCAAGTTCTTCGCCTGCGGGCTGATCGTCCTCACCCTGGGGCTCTTCCTCCTGGTGATCAACGCGGCCATGCTCCTCCTGGTGGAGGTGCTCGCCAACGCGCTGGGATACGGCTTCACGGTGGATGGGTTCGGGGCGGCGCTGCTGGGCTCCATCGTCATCAGCGTGGTCTCGTACGTACTGTCGCTGCTCTTCACGGACGACGACTAGCGCTCCGCCGCCCCGTCGTCACCCCGTGCTGTCGGATGGGGGCCGTTTCCTTGACACTGCGCGGCATTTCCCCTATTTTTCCGGTTTATGCTGAATCTCAGCCTCGGCGCGGTTTCCCGCGGGGAAGTGCAGGTCCGGGAGCAGGTCCCGCCCGACCACCCGATATGGGAAGGAACGGAGGTCCGGCTCGCCGGGCCCCTGGAAGTGGAGTTGAGCGCCCGCGCGGTCGGTCAGGGAGTCTTCCTGCGCGGCGCGGTGCGCGGCACCCTCCGCGTCCCCTGCCGGCGCTGCCTGGCCGAGACCGAGGCCGAGCTCGACGAGGAGGTGGACTTCCTCTTCGACGAGCTGCAGGACGACGAGGAAGCAGAGATCGCGGGGGAGGTCTACCCCCTCCCCCCGCGCGGCGACGAGCTGGACCTTACCGAGGCGGTCCGCGAGCAGGTCCTGCTCCGCGTCCCGCGGTACGTCGTCTGCCGCGAGGAGTGCCGGGGCCTGTGCCCGCAGTGCGGCGCCGACCTGAACGCGGCGCCGTGCGACTGCGTTCCGGACGAGGGCGACTCGCCCTGGGACGCGCTGAAGAAGATCACGTTCGACTGACCCATAGCCACCCGAGGGGTTCCGATGGCCGTACCCAAGAAGCGCCAGTCCAAGCAGCGCCAGCGCAAGCGGCGCACCCACGTGAAGGCGGCCATGCCGACCTTCGGTGCGTGCCCCCAGTGCGGCGACCCGCACGTTCCTCACCGCGTCTGCGCGAATTGCGGCTACTACCGCAACGAGCAGCGCGTGGAAGTGGAAGAGTTCTAGCGCGCGGAACGCCGACAGATGCGGATCGCGCTTGACGCGATGGGCTCCGACCGTGCCCCCTCCGTGGAGATCGAGGGTGCGGTCGGAGCTTTGCGTGAGCTGGAGGGAGAGTTCCGGATCGTGCTGGTGGGCGACCAGGAGCGGATCGAGGCCGAGCTGGCGCGCCACCCGGACGCGCCGCGCGACCGGATCGACGTGGTCCACGCTCCCGGGCGGATCGAGATGGGAGACTCTCCCGCGCACGCGATCCGTCGGAAGCAGGACTCGTCCATGGTGGTCGGCCTGAACCTGCAGAAGCGGGGGGAGGCGGACGCCTTCATCAGCGCGGGCTCCACCGGCGCCGCCATGGCCGGGTCGGTGATGCTCCTGGGGGTGCTCCCCGGGGTGGACCGCCCCGCCGTCGGCACGGTCCTCCCGACCGCCTCCGGGCACACCCTGATGATCGATGGCGGCGCCAACGTCGACACCCGCCCTCAGCACCTCCTCCAGTTCGCCTACCTCGGGACCATCTACGCCCGCGACCTCATGGGGGTCGAGCAGCCGCGCGTGGGCCTGCTGAACATCGGGGAGGAGCCGGAGAAGGGGGACGAGCGCGCCGTGGAGGCGCACCGGCTCCTGGCCGCGGCGGAGGGGATCCACTTCGTCGGGAACGTGGAGGGGCGCGGCGTGATCCACGGCCAGTGCGACGTCCTTGTCTGCGACGGCTTCGTCGGAAACGTCCTCCTCAAGTTCTACGAGTCGGTGGCGGGGTTCATGCTCGGCCTGCTCCGCCGCGAGATGGCCGAGGCGAAGGTGGAGTTGGACCTCACGCGGATGTTCCACACCCTCGACTACACCGAGTACGGCGGCGCTCCGCTCCTGGGGGTGAACGGGGTGACCATCATCTGCCACGGCGGGTCCCCCCCTCGCGCCATCCGCAACGCCATCCGCGTCGCCGCCCAGGCGGTGGACCGCGAGATGGTCTCCCACATCGAGCGCGCCCTTTCCCGCCGCACCGAAGCCTCCAGCACATGAGCGTCAAGAACGGCCGTCCCCGTGCCCGCGTGGTGTCCACCGGGCGCTTCAACCCGCCCCGCGTGGTCTCCAACGCGGAGCTGGAGAAGACGGTGGACACCTCCGACGAGTGGATCCGCACCCGCACCGGGATCCGCGAGCGCCGCCTCGCCGACCCCGGCGTGGGCGCCGCCGACATGGCCGCCGACGCGGCGCGGGTCGCGCTGGAGCGCGCCGGGCTGGACGCGAAGGACGTGGACATGGTCCTCGTCTCCACCGCGACGCCGGACCGCCTCCTCCCCTCCACCGCGTGCGACGTGCAGGCGCTGCTGGGCGCCTCGAACGCGGGAGCGTACGACTTCGCCACCGCGTGCTCCGGGTTCCTCTACGGGCTGTCCATGGCCGAGGCGCACATCGTCGCCGGACAGGCGGAGACGGTGCTGGTGATCGCGACCGAGCGGATGAGCTCCATCGTGGACTGGGGCGACCGCTCCACCTGCGTCCTCTTCGGCGACGGGGCGGGCGCGGCGGTGGTCCGTCCGGCGGAGGACGAGCGGGGAATCCTGTCCAGCTTCATGAAGTCCGACGGGACGCTGGCGGAGCTCCTCTACCGCCCGGGCGGCGGCGCGAAGATCCCCTTCGACCTCGCGGTGCTCGACGAGAAGTCGCACCTGGTGAAGATGGCGGGGCCGGAGGTGTTCAAGGCCGCGGTGCGCTCCATGTGCGAGGCCGCCGAGCAGGCGCTCCGGCGCGCCGGCGTCACGGCGGAGGAGATCGACCTCCTGGTCCCCCACCAGGCGAACATCCGCATCATCGAGTCGACGGCCAAGTACGCCGGGATGCCGATGGACAAGGTCTTCGTCAACGTGGACCGCTACGGGAACATGAGCTCCGCCTCCGTCCCGGTGGCGCTGGACGAGGCGCGCGAGCAGGGGCGGATCGGGGATGGCTCGCTGGTGCTGATGGTGGCCTTCGGCGCCGGCTTCACGTGGGCTGCGAACGTGGTGCGGATGTGAGCATGGAGGAGAGGATCGGGCTCCTCTTCCCGGGCCAGGGGTCGCAGGCCGTCGGGATGGGCCGGGAGCTGGCGGAGCGGTACCCGGAGGCCCGCGAGGCCTTCGAGGAGGCGGACGACGCGCTGGGCTTCGCGCTCTCCCGCCTCTGCTGGGAGGGGCCCGACGAGGAGCTGAGGCGGACGCGCAACGCGCAGCCCGCGCTCCTGGTGCACAGCGCGGCCGCCTGGCGGGTGCTGCAGCGCCACGGCGTGGAGCCGGTGGCGGCGGCGGGGCACTCGCTCGGGGAGTTCAGCGCGTATCTGGCCGCCGGGAGCCTGGCCTTCGCGGACGCGGTGCGCACCGTGCGCCGCCGCGGCGAGCTGATGTACGAGGCGGGCCAGGCGCGCCCCGGCACGATGGCGGCGGTGCTCGGACTGGACGACGACGTGGTGGAGGGGGTCTGCCGCGAGGCCTCCTCCGGCGGGAGCGAGGTCGCCGCCGCGAACTTCAACGCCCCCGGCCAGGTGGTGGTCTCGGGCGACGTGGACGCGGTCGAGCGCGCCAGCGCGCTCCTCGTCTCCGCCGGAGCGAAGAAGGTCAGCGGCCTGAGCGTCTCCGGCGCCTTCCACTCTCCGCTCATGGCTCCCGCGGAGGAGGGGCTCAGCGCGCACCTCCAGGGGGTCGAGTTCGGGGCTCCCGCCTTCCCAGTGGTCTCGAACGTCACCGCGGCCCCCGTGACCGACCCCGCCGAGGCGAAGATCCTCCTGGTCCGCCAGCTCACCTCCACGGTGCGCTGGACCGACTCCGTGCGCACCCTGCTGCAGCTGGGCGCTACGCGCTTCCTGGAAGTGGGGCCGGGGAAGGTGCTCACCGGGATGCTCAAGCGGATCGACCGCGCCGCCGAGGGGCGGGGCGTACCGCTCGGGACGCCCGAGGCGATCGAAGCGTACCTTCAGCAGAGGGGATGATGGAGCTACAGGGTCAGGTGGCACTGGTGACGGGGGGCTCCCGTGGAATCGGACTTGCGGTCGCCGCGGAGCTCGCTTCCGCGGGGGCTCGCGTGGCCGTCGTCGCGCGCGACGAGGCGCGGGCGCAGGCGGCGGCGGAGGGGCTCCCGGGCGAGGGGCACCGCGGCTACGGCGCCGACGTGGCGGACGCGGAGGCGGTGAACGCCCTCGTCAAGCGGGTGGAGGAGGAGATGGGGAGCCTGGACGTCCTGGTGAACAACGCGGGCCTCACGCGCGACAACGTCCTCATGCGGATCAAGGACGAGGACTGGGACGCGGTGCTGGACACCAACCTGCGCGGGGCCTTCAACACCATCCGCGCGGCCTCGCGGGGGATGATGAAGCGCCGCTCCGGCCGGGTGATCAACGTCAGCAGCGTCGTGGGGATCACCGGGAACAAGGGGCAGGCGAACTACGCGGCCTCCAAGGCGGGGCTGATCGGGCTGACCAAGTCGGTCGCGAAGGAGCTCGCGTCGCGCGGGGTCCTTGTCAACGCGGTCGCGCCGGGATATATCGAGACCGACATGACGGCGGACCTCCCCGAGGCCGCGCGCGACGCGCTCTCGTCGCAGATCGCGCTCGGCCGGCTGGGGAGGCCGGAGGACATCGCCCCGGTGGTCCGCTTCCTGGCGGGTCCGGGGGCCTCCTACGTCACCGGCCAGGTGCTGGTGGTGGACGGAGGGATGGTGATGTAGGCAGGGGAGCGGCGGGGAGGAGGCGCGCCCCGGCGGTTTTGGACGGACTCACGGCAACTACCAAGGAGAACAGCGATGGCTGACATCGAGCAGAAGGTCAAGGACATCATCATCAACGAGCTGGGCGTGGACGCGGAGAAGGTCACCCCGGAGGCTTCCTTCGTGGAGGACCTGGGCGCCGACTCGCTGGACACCGTCGAGCTGGTGATGGCCTTCGAGGAGGAGTTCGGGATGGAGATCCCGGACGAGGACGCGGAGAAGCTCCAGACCGTCGGTGACGCCATCAGCTACATCCAGAACAACCAGGGGTAGTCGGTAAGCGGCTCGATAAACGCCGCAACTCTGCGTTGCCCTGCGGGCGGCTCCCTGCGGCGTGAAACGACCACGCCTCAGTCGCCGTCCTCGGGCGCCTTGATTTGCGGCGTTTCTCTTCGCCGAGTCATCTTCTTGAAAATGAAAACTGCTGAACGGGCCCGCGGGCCTGTTCAGCAGAATGCTTTTACCGATATCCGGAGCGGTTGATGAAACGCCGTGTCGTGATCACCGGGACGGGGCTGGTCTCCCCCGTGGGGCTGGACGTCCAGTCGAGCTGGACGGCACTCCTCGAGGGGCGCAGTGGCGCCGGTCCCATCACCCACTTCGACCCGTCCGCCTACTCCGTGCGCTTCGCGTGCGAGGTCAAGGCGTTCGACCCCGCGGAGTACATCGACCGCAAGGAGGTCAAGCGGACCGACCGCTTCTCGCAATTCGCCATCGCGGCCTCGGTGCAGGCGATGCGCGAGGCCGGGCTGGACGACGGGCTCGACGGCGTGGACCCGGAGCGCGTCGGGGTGATCGTCGGGAGCGGGATCGGCGGGATCAACACCTTCGAGGAGCAGACGGCGAAGCTCCTGTCCCGCGGGCCGGACCGGGTCTCCCCGTTCTTCGTCCCCATGTTCATCTCCGACATCGCGGCGGGGCTGGTCTCCATCCGCTACGGGGCCAAGGGGCCGAACTACTGCACCGTCTCGGCCTGCGCCTCCGGGGCGCACGCCATCGGGAACGCGATGCAGGCGATCCGCTACGGAGAGGCGGACGTGATGATCTGCGGAGGCACGGAGGCGGCGGTGAGCCCCACCGCCATCGCCGGCTTCGCCAACATGAAGGCGCTCTCGGAGCGGAACGACTCGCCGGAAACGGCGAGCCGACCCTTCGACGCCACCCGCGACGGCTTCGTGCTCGGCGAGGGCGCGGGGATGCTGGTGCTGGAGGAGCTGGAGCACGCCCGCGCCCGCGGCGCCACCATCATCGCCGAAGTGGCCGGGTACGGGCAGACGGCGGACGCGTACCACATCACCTCCCCGGCGGAAGGCGGCGAGGGAGCCGTCCGGGCCATGCGCATCGCGCTGCGCGACGCGGGCGCGGCTCCGGAGGACGTGGACTACGTCAACGCGCACGGCACCTCCACGCCGGCGAACGACCGCAACGAGACCGCGGCGATCAAGACCGTGCTCGGCGAGCGGGCGCGGGAGATCATCGTCGGCTCCACCAAGTCCATGACCGGGCACACGCTCGGCGCCGCGGGCGGCGTGGAGGGGGTGATCTCCGCGCTGGTCTGCCGCGAGGGCGTGATCCCGCCCACGATCAACTACGAGCACCCCGACCCGGAGCTCGACCTGAACTACGGGACCGGGGGAGCGACGGAGCGGGCGGTGAAGCTGGCGCTCAGCAACTCCTTCGGCTTTGGGGGCCACAACGTCTGCCTGGCGATCCGGCGGTTCGACGGCTGACGCGGCGGGGATGGAGCGCGAAGGAGGGGGCGGCCTGGAATCCCGGGCCGCCCCCTCTTCTCGTGGCGCTCCCGGGGAGCTCGTCGGCCCCTGGCGCCTGCCCGTTGCTCCCGCCTTCGAGAGGGCGTTATTGTTGCTCCCGCCGCGGGGCCGCGGCACCCGCGGCGCGGGCCGACGAACCGAGGAGATGAGCGCGGAATGCGGATCGGGCACGGATACGACTCCCATCGCTTCGCCGAGGGGCGCAGGCTGATCCTGGGCGGGGTGGAGATCCCCCACGACAGAGGCCTTGCCGGGCACTCCGACGCGGACGCGGTGACGCACGCCGTCACCGACGCGCTGCTCGGGGCCTCCGGACTGGGAGACATCGGCCGGCACTTCCCCCCGTCGGACCCGCGCTGGAAGGACGCCGACTCCATGCAGCTCCTCGGCCGCGTCGTGCGGCTGCTGGAGGGGCGAAACTACCAGCCGGTGAACGTGGACGTCACCGTGGTCGCCGAAGCGCCCCGGGTCGGGCCGCACGCGGACGCCATGCGCGAGCGGCTGGCCGCGGTGCTCGGGATCTCGCCGGAGCACGTTTCGGTGAAGGGGAAGACCAACGAGGGGATGGGGTGGATCGGCCGCGGCGAGGGGATCGCGGTCTTCGCCGTCGCGCTGCTGGACCACATGGAGCCGATGGACGCGTTCCTCGCGCGGGAGCGCGCGGGCGACTGATGCGGGCTCCCACGCGGGCCGCCGGCGGTGGGTAGCCTTCTCGACTGGCTGCTCCAGCGGATGCTGGCGTTCCCGGAGCAGGTCATCTACCTCGTCGTGGGTACCTTCGCGCTGGTCGAGAACGTCTTCCCGCCCGTCCCGGCCGACGTGGTCGCCCTGTTCGGCGGCTTCCTGGCGGGGCACGGCGCGGCGAACGCCTGGGGCGTGTTCCTGGTGGTCTGGATCTCCAACGTGGCGGGCGCGCTCTTCGTGTACTGGGTGGGCCGGGCGTACGGCGCCCGGTTCTTCGCCACCCACTGGGGCGGGTACCTCCTGCGGCCGCACCAGGTCCGGAAGCTCGACGCCTTCTACCGGCAGCGGGGAACGGTGGTGATCTTCGTGAGCCGCTTCCTCCCCATGTTCCGCGCAGTGGTCCCCGCCTTCGCGGGGATGAGCCGCATCGGGTGGGTCCGCGCCGCGCTTCCCATCGCCATCGCGTCCGCGCTCTGGTACGGGCTCGTGGTCTACCTGGGCGCAACCGCGGGCCGGAACTGGGATGCGATCCGCCAGGGGCTGGAGTCCGCGGGGCGCTGGGTCTACGTCGTGGCGCTGCTGCTCCTGGCCGTCGTCGCCCGATGGTGGTGGAAGAGCCGCCACGACGCCGGAGGGGAAGCCGCGGGCGAATGGGAGGAGGCCCCGTGAGCACCGAGTCCATCCGCCGCGAGTTCCACGTGGCGCGCTTCGTGGACCACCTGCGCTTCGAGCGTGGCCTTTCCGAGCTGACGGTGGGCGCCTACGAGCACGACGTGGTGCGGCTGGCGTCGTTCTCGCGCACCCTGGACCGGATCACCCCGGCCGACGTCACGACGCAGGACCTGCGCGCCTTCATCCTCCTCCTCAAGGACGTGGGGCTGGCGCCGTCCAGCATCGCCCGGAACGTCTCGGCGGTGCGGACGTACTTCGGCTTCCTCCTGGCCGAGAACCTGGTGGTCTCCGACCCCAGCGAGCGGATCGAGCCGCCGCGGGGGTGGAAGACGCTCCCGGCCGTGCTCAGCGTGGCGGAGATCGAGAAGCTGCTCGACGCGCCAGACCTCAGCCACGCGCTCGCCTGGCGGGACCGCGCGATGCTCGAGTTCGCCTACGCCAGCGGGGTGCGCGTCTCCGAGCTGATCGACCTGCAGGTGCGCAACCTGGCGATGGAGGAGGAGTTCGCGCTGGTGTTCGGCAAAGGAGGCAAGGAGCGGCTGGTCCCCATCGGGCGGCGGGCGATCGGCGCGCTCTCGATCTACCTCCGCGAGACCCGGCCGCGGCTGGAGAAGGGGCAGGGGGAGGGCCGCGTCTTCCTGAACGCCCGCGGAACGCCGCTCACCCGCATGGGGGTATGGAAGATCCTCCGCCAGCACGTGGAGACCGCGGGGATCGAGAAGCACGTTTCGCCGCACACGCTGCGGCACTCCTTCGCGACCCATCTCCTCGAAGGCGGGGCGGACCTGGTGGCGGTGCAGGAGATGCTGGGCCACGCGGACATCTCCACCACGCAGGTGTACACCCACGTGGACCGGCGCTACCTGGCCGAGGTGCACCGGAGCTTCCACCCGAGGGCGTGAGCCCGGGCCTGGCTGAACGGGAGCAGCGATGAACATCGAAGTTCCAGCCGACCGGATCGAGGCTTTCTGCCGGAAGTGGCAGATCCGCGAGTTCGCCCTGTTCGGGTCCGTGCTCCGCGACGACTTCCGCCCGGACAGCGACGTCGACGTGCTCGTCACCTTCGACGAGGACGCACAGTACTCCCTGTTCGATCTCGGCGAGATGAACATGGAACTGGAAGCCATGTTCGGCCGCCGGGTGGATCTCGTCCAGAAGGAGCTGATCGAAAACCCATTCCGCCGCCACCACATCCTTGCTAACCACAGAGTCGTCTATGCGGTCTGAGGAGCGGGATGCCGCGTCTTTGTGGGACATGCTCGACCCTTCGCGCTGGACGGCGACACCCCTCCAAACCACTTCAAGCAATTCAGGTATCTCGTGATCCTGGTTATCGATAACTACGACAGCTTCACCTGGAATCTGGTGCAGTACCTCGGGGAGCTGGGAACGGATCCCGTGGTCCGGCGCAACGACGAGCTCTCGGTCGAGGAGATCGAGGCGCTGGCGCCGGAGCGCATCGTCATCTCCCCCGGACCGTGCACGCCGAATGAGGCCGGCGTCTCGGTGGACGTGATCCGGCGGCTGGGTCCCACCACGCCCATCCTCGGCGTCTGCCTGGGGCACCAGTCCATCGGCGCGGCGTACGGCGGCGAGGTCGTGCGCGCGAAGCGGGTGATGCACGGGAAGACGTCACCCATCCGCCACGCGGGGGAGGGGATCTTCCGCGGCCTCCCGTCGCCGCTGCAGGTGGCCCGGTACCACTCGCTGGTGATCGAGCCCTCCACCCTGCCGGCGGAGCTGGAGGTCCTCGCCACCACCGACGAGCCGGGACACGAGGACGAGATCCAGGCGGTGCGGCACCGGGAGCACCCCGTCTGTGGGGTGCAGTTCCACCCGGAGTCGGTCGCCAGCGAGCACGGGCACGCCCTTCTCCGCAACTTCCTGGATCAATGACCGCTCCGCGGCCCGGCCTCCTCCTCGCCCTGCTCGTCTGCGCACTCGCCACCGTGCCCCCGCTCCGCGCGCAGGAGGTGCGGCTGGAGGGGATGGCGGACAGCCGCGCCGTCCGCCTGGTCCGTGAGATCCTGGCGGCGGAGAACTACCTGCGCCTGGACCGCGACACCGTGCTTTCCGCGGACTTCCGCACGGCGGGCGACCTGCTGGTGGTGGACGCGGACGTGCGGCTGGAGGGCACGGTGCAGGGGAGCGTGGCGGTGCTCGGGGGGGCACTCTACGTCCGGCCGGGAGCGACGGTCATCGGACCCATCGTCAACCTGGGCGGTGAGGTGTATCCCTCCGGGCTCGCCGAGATAGGGGAGATCGTCGGGGCGGAGCCCGACCTGCGGGTCGCGGTGGAGCTCGACGGCGCGGGCGCGCGGGTCCGCGTCACGCCCCCGCCGGGACAGCGCCCGCGGCTCGCCTGGCCTGGATTCTTCGGGGTGCGGATCCCCACGTACGACCGGGTGAACGGCCTGAACCTTTCCGCCGGGCCCTCGTTCCTGGTCACCGGCGACCCGCAGGGGCCGCGGCTGGACGCGTGGCTCACGTACTACACCGCCCGGAGCGACTTCGGCGGCGGGGTGGCGGCCCGGACGCCGATCAGACCCGGGGTCCGGCTGGAGGCGCGCGCCGAGCGGGCGGTATTCACCAACGAGGCGTGGGCGCGCGGCGACCTGTCCAACACGCTCGGCTCGCTCCTGCTGGGCAACGACTACCGTGACTACTGGGAGTCCGACCGCCTCTCGGTCACGCTGGAGCGCTTCCACGAGGAGCCGCTGGCCGAGGGGGAGCTTGTGCTGGAGCCGCGGATCTCCGTGATGGCTATGCGCGACCGGTCGCTCCGCAACCGGAACCCGTGGTCGCTGCTCGGCGACCTCGACCGGGCGAACCTCCCGGTGCTGGAGACGGAGTGGGCCTCCGCGCTGGCCGGCACCGGCTTCCGCTGGGTGGGCCGCACCGCCGCCTTCACCGGCGACGCGGCCCTGGAGCGGGCGATCCCGGGCGTTTCGGACGGGGTGGACTTCACGCAGTGGACCGCCGACGGGCTCTGGACGATGCAGGCGCTGTGGCGGCACACGCTCGGCGTCCGCTTCCACGCCCTGGGCACCCTCGGCGGCGAGGCGGCGCCCCCGCAACGCTGGAGCTTCGTCGGCGGCTCTCCCACGCTCACCACCCTGGAGGTGGCGGAGCTCCGCGGCGACAACCTGGTCTTCGTGGAATCCACCTACGGGATCCCGCTCCCCCCGCGCCTGGCGCTCCCCGTGCTCGGCCCCCCCACCTTCCGCCTCACGCATGCCGTGGGCTCCGCCTGGGTCACCGGGGAGCCGGTGCCCGCGTGGGAGCAGAACCTTGGCGCGGGCCTGTTCTTCTCCGTCGCGAGGGTCGAGTTCTACATCAACCCCGCGGCGGACGGCCTGGACCCGGAGTTCACCTTCGGAGTCGTCCTCCCGTCGTTCTGACCCCCTCCCCCGGCCCCTCCCCGCAAGGGGGAGGGGAGCCCGGCGCCCGCGCCAGCGGGGGACACGCCCGAACCGGTCGGAAGCCGTTTTGACAAAGCCCCCCGGACCGGCTATCTTCCATGGCGTGATTATTGCTAGCGCCCGCCTCGCCTTCCGTCGGTGAACACACCGATGAGCCTCCCCGTTCTCGGGATCATTCCCGCCCGGATCGGCTCCTCCCGCCTCCCCCGAAAACCGCTCCACCCCCTCGCCGGACGGCCGCTCATCGAGTGGGTCTGGCGCGGCGCCGTCGCGATGGACCTGCTGGACGAGGTGGTGGTCGCCACCGACAGCGAGGAGGTCGCGGCCGTAGTGCGTGCGTTCGGCGGAAAGGCGGAGATGACGGCGGAGGACCACCCCTCCGGGACGGACCGGGTGGCCGAGGTGGCGCGCCGCCCGGAGTACGGCGCCTTCCCGGTGGTGGTGAACGTCCAGGGCGACGAGCCCTTCCTGCGGCGCGACCAGGTGGAGGCGGCGCTGGGGTGCGTCCGGGACGGCGGGTGGGAGATCGGCACCGTGGCGGTCCCGATCTCGACGGTGGAGGAGTGGCGCGAGCCGTCGGTCGTGAAGGTGGTCCGGGGCGCGGACGGAGGGGCTCTCCTCTTCTCCCGGGCCCCGGTCCCGTTCCGGCGCGACGGCGACCCGGACCCCGCGGAGCTGGCGAGCGGGCCGTACCTGCGCCACCTGGGCATCTACGCCTACCGGCGCGACGCGCTGCTGCGCTGGGTGGCCCTCCCCGAGGGGGAGCTGGAGCGAATCGAGCGGCTGGAGCAGCTCCGGCCGCTCGCCGCGGGGATGCGGATCGGGGTGGGGATCGCGGCGGCGGGCGAGGGGGGGATCGACACGCCCACCGACGCCGAGCGCGCCGGGCGCGTCCTGGCCGGTGCAGTCTGAGAGCGAGCAACTTCGAGAAGCGCAAGAGCGAGCGAATGATCGATCCGAACAGCGTTCCGACCAAGTACATCTTCGTCACCGGCGGCGTCGTCTCCTCCCTGGGAAAGGGGATCGCCGCGGCCTCGATCGGTCGGCTGCTCGTGGAGCGCGGGCTCCGGGTGACGATCCAGAAGTTCGACCCATACATCAACGTCGACCCGGGCACACTCTCGCCCTTCCAGCACGGCGAGGTGTTCGTCACCGAGGACGGGGCCGAGACCGACCTGGACCTGGGGCACTACGAGCGGTTCGTGGGGGAGAGCCTGACGCAGGCCAACTCCATCACCACGGGGCGCATCTACCAGGACGTGATCAACAAGGAGCGCCGGGGCGAGTACCTGGGCGCCACGGTGCAGGTGATCCCGCACATCACCGACGCCATCAAGGGGGCCGTCCGCCGGCTGGCCCCGAACCACGACGTGGTCATCACCGAGATCGGCGGGACGGTGGGCGACATCGAGTCGCTCCCCTTCCTGGAGGCCATCCGGCAGTACCGGCAGGAGGTGGGGCGGGAGCACACGCTCTTCGTCCACCTGACCCTGCTCCCGTACATCGCCGCGGCGGGCGAGGTGAAGACCAAGCCCACGCAGCACTCCGTTCGCGAGCTGATGGAGATCGGGATCCAGCCCGACGTCCTCCTCTGCCGGAGCGAGCGCAGCGTCGACCCGGAGGTCCGGCGCAAGATCGCCCTCTTCTGCAACGTGGACGTGGCGGCGGTCATCGAGGCCAGGGACGTCGACACCATCTACGAGGTGCCGCTGGAGTACGCCCGCCAGCGCCTGGACGACCTGGTCTGCCAGAAGCTGGGGCTGGAGACGCGCCGCCCCGACCTCGCCGAGTGGAAGTCGCTCGTCCAGCGGATCAAGGAGCCGGGGAACGGCACCGTCCGGATCGCGGTGGTCGGCAAGTACGTGGCGCTGGTGGACTCGTACAAGTCGGTGCAGGAGGCGCTGATCCACGGCGGGATCGCTAACGACGTGGGGGTCGAGATCGACTGGCTCTCCTCCGAGGACTTCGAGAACGGCCAGAGCGCGGAGAAGCTCACCGACTACCACGGGCTCCTGATCCCCGGCGGCTTCGGGGTGCGCGGGGTGGAGGGGATGCTCTCCGCCATCCGCTGGGCGCGTGAGAACGGCCTCCCCTTCTTCGGCGTCTGCCTGGGGCTGCAGACGGCGGTGATCGAGTTCTCGCGCTCCGTCTGCGGGATCTCCGGCGCGCACTCCACCGAGTGGGACCGCGAGACCACGGATCCCGTGATCTGCCTGATGAACTCGCAGCGCGAGGTCACGGACATGGGCGGCACGCAGCGGCTGGGCGCCATGACGGCGCGGCTGAAGCCGGGCTCCCGCGCGGCGGAGATCTACGGCTCGCAGGAGATCAGCGAGCGCCACCGCCACCGCTACGAGGTCAACAACGCCTACCGCGACGTGCTGGCGGAGCAGGGGATGCGCGTCAGCGGCGTGTCGCCGGACGGCAACCTGGTGGAGATGGTGGAGCTCCCGGAGCACCCCTGGTTCGTCGCCACGCAGGCGCACCCGGAGCTGAAGTCCCGCCCGGACCGCCCGCACCCGCTCTTCGCCTCCTTCGTCGCCGCGGCGGTCCGCCGGCGCGAGGGCGAGGCCGCGCCCATGTTCCGGGAGGACCACGCCCCGGTGGCGGAGGCCGCGCGGTGAGCGGAGCCGTGTCGGGGACCGGCGCCATGGCGGCGTCGGCGGTGGCGGAGCTGTTCCGCGTGGGCGGCCCCTTCTTCCTGATCGCGGGGCCGTGCGTGCTGGAGGACGAGCGGCTCAACCTGGAGGTGGGGGAGGCGCTCGCTCGCCTCGGGGACGACCTGGGGTTGCCGGTGCTCTTCAAGGCCTCGTTCGACAAGGCGAACCGCTCCTCCGCCGGGTCCCCGCGCGGGCCGGGGATGGAGGAGGGGCTGGAGCGGCTGGCGAAGGTGGGGCGGGCCACCGGGCTCCCGCTCCTTACCGACGTGCACGAGCCGGCGCAGTGCGCCGCGGTGGCCGAGGTGGCGGACGTGCTCCAGGTTCCCGCCTTCCTCTGCCGGCAGACCGACCTGCTCGTGGCGGCCGGCGCCACGGGACGGCCGGTGAACGTCAAGAAGGGGCAGTGGATGGGGCCGCAGGAGATGCGCGGCGCCGCGGCCAAGCTGCGCTCTGCGGGCGCGGCCGGCGTGGCGGTGACGGAGCGCGGCACCTTCTTCGGCTACGGCAACCTGGTGGTGGACATGCGCTCCTTCCCGCAGATGCGGGAGGCGTGCGACGCCCCCACCGTGTTCGACGGGACCCACTCGGTGCAGCGCCCCGGCGAGGGCCCGGGGGTGAGCGGCGGGGAGCCGCGCTTCATCCCGGGCCTGGTGCGCGCGGCCGTGGCGGCCGGCGCCGACGCGCTCTTCCTGGAGACGCACCCGGAGCCGTCGCGCGCGCCCTCGGACGCCACCAACATGCTCCCGCTGGGAGGCCTGCGCGCGCTGGTGGAGGAGGTCCTGGCGATCCGCGCGGCGATCGGGGCGGGGGAGCGGACCGGTGGCTGAGGCGGCGCGGCGGATCCCGGAGGAGCTTGCCCGCCGGATCCGGCTGGTGGTGCTGGACGTGGACGGGGTGATGACGGACGGCGGCATCTACCTGGGGGCGCTCGACTCCGGCGAGCGGGTGGAGATGAAGCGCTTCGAGATCCAGGACGGGCTGGGGATCAGGCTGTTGCAGGAGGCGGGGATCACCTGCGCCATCGTGACCGGGCGCGAGTCGCACGCGGTGCGGCTCCGCGCGGAGGAGCTGGGGATCGTGGAGTGCCACCAGGACCCCACCGCCGCCAAGCTCCGCATCGTGCGGGATCTCCTGGAGCGGCTGAGCGTCGCCTGGGAGGAGGCCGCGTTCCTGGGGGACGACCTCCCGGACCTCGCCATCCTCCGGCGCGTGGGGCTCCCGGCCGCGGTGGGGAACGCCACCCCCGAGGCGCGGGCGAGCGCCGCCTGGCAGGGGGAGCGCAGCGGCGGGCACGGCGCCGTGCGCGAGTTCGCGGAGGCGCTGCTGACGGCCCGCGGCGAGTGGGCGGAGCGGGTGGAGGCGTACGTGCGCGACCGGGAGGCGGGACTGTGAGCGCCACCGCGGCGGAACCGTCGCTGCGGTCGGGCGCCCTCTCCGTCGCCGAGACGCTGGAGCGCGCCCGGCGCGTGATCCGCATGGAGGCCGACGCGGTCGCCGCGCTGGAGGCGCGCATCGACGACATCTTCGCGGCGGTGGTGGAGGCGATCCTGGAGTCGCCGGGGCGCGTGATCGTGTCCGGGATCGGCAAGTCCGGGATCGTGGGGCGCAAGATCGCGGCGACCCTCACCTCCACGGGAACGCAGGCCGTCTTCCTCCACCCGGTCGAAGCGATGCACGGTGACCTGGGGATCGTCGGGAGCGGCGACGTCGCCATCCTCCTCTCCAAGAGCGGGGAGTCGGAGGAGCTGCACGGGCTCCTGGAGTACCTGGGGCGGAGCGGCGTCCGCGTGGTCGCCATGACCGGGCGCGCGGGCTCGTCGCTGGCCCGGCACGCGGACTGGGTGCTGGACTGCTCGGTGGCCGAGGAGGCGTGCCCGCACGACCTGGCGCCCACCTGCTCCACGACCGCCGCGCTGGCGATGGGGGACGCGCTCGCCGTCGCCCTGCTCCTGCGCCGGGGCTTCGGGCGGGACGACTTCGCCCGTCTGCACCCCGGCGGCTCGCTGGGCCGGCGGCTCCTGGTGCGGGTGCGCGACGTGATGCTCACGGACGCCCTCCCGCTCCTTCCGCCCACCGCGACCATGCGGGAGTGCACCGTGCTCCTGGCCGAGAAGCGCGGGACCGTGGCAGTGGTGGACGGAGAGCGCACCCTGCTGGGCGTCGTGACCTCCGGCGACCTCACGCGGCTGATCGAGCGCGAGGAACACTTTTTTGGTACCGTCGTATCTGATGTCATGACAACGGATCCCAAGACCGCCGAGCCCGACGCGCTCGCCGCCGCCGCCGCGGGGGTGATGGAGCGCCACGGCGTCATGGCCCTCCCCGTGGTGGGGGAGGACCGGCGCGTCCTGGGAATGGTGCACCTCCACGACCTGATGCGGGCCGGGGCCGTCTGATGCCGCGAATCCACCGAACCGTCGTCCTCGCGGGGCTCGTCCTCGCCGCCGCCTGTCGGCAGGAGACTACCGTCCCCACGCAGCAGGACCGGCTGGCGGAGCTGAACGTGGACCAGGTCATCTACGGGCTGCAGCACGTGGTGACCAACCAGGGCGTCCGTAAGGCGGTGATGAGCGGCGACACCGCGTACTTCCGCGACGCCGACTCCAGCGTGGACCTCAAGGGCGTGAAGCTGGACTTCTTCAACGAGACGACCGGCGCCACCGCGGGGACGCTCACCTCCCGCACCGGGAAGTACGACATGCGCACCGGGGCGATGACCGCCACCGGCAACGCGGTGCTCACGCTGCAGGGGCCGGAGGGGACGCGCACCATCAGCTCGGAGGAGCTGCACTACGACGTCCAGGGGAACCGCATCTGGAGCGACAAGCCCACCGTGATGCGCGAGGGGGCCCGCGAGGTGCGGGGGACCAGCTTCGAGTCGGACGCCAAGTTCCAGAGCGTCAGGGTCCATCGGGCGGAGGTCTCGGGCCCCGCGCCCGGCGGCGGCGAGGTCCGCTTCTGATGAAGCGCCTCCTTCTCCTCCCGCTCGTTCTCCTGTGCGCCCTGCCCGCGGGTGCGGATGCGCAGGCCGGCGAGTGCGTGCTGCGCGAGAACCGCTACGTGGACCGCCAGGATCTGGGTGGGTTCTCGTTCGTGGCCGTCGCGGGACCGCTCCGGGTGGAGTGCTCCGGGGGAACCACGCTTCGCGCGGACAGCGCCGCGGTGTACGAGGCGTCCAACGAGGTCCAGCTCTTCGGGAACGTGGACTACCGTGATCCCACGCGCACGCTGACGTCGAGCTACGCCACCTACTCGTCGGCGACCGGGCGGCTGTACGCCACCGGCAACGTGGTCTTCACGGATCTCACGCGTGGCTCCACGCTCCGCGGCCCGGAGCTGGAGTACTTCCGGGTTATGCCGGGGCGGCCGCAGGCGCAGGTGATCGCCGGGCAGCGCCCGCACCTGACGGTGGTCCCCAGCAGCGGGGAGAGCCGCGAGCCGCTGGAGATCGACGGAGACCGGATCACCACCGTGGGCGAGAACTTCTTCTCCGCCTCCGGGAACGTGGTCATCCACCGGAGCGACCTGGACGCCACCGCCGCCGAGGCCACGCACGACGCCACGGCGGGGACGCTCAACCTCCGCGGCAACGCCCGGATCCGGGGCGAGCGCTTCGACCTTTCGGGGCAGACGGTGGACGCCACCCTCCCGAAGAACCGCCTGGAGCGCGTGGTCGCCCGGCGCGACGCGGAACTGGCCAGCGAGAAGCTGCGGGTGGACGGGCCGGAGATCCAGCTCTACTTCGCCGACGACCTGCTGCAGCGCATGGTGACGCGCCGGCTCGGGGGCGTGCGCACCGCGGCGGACACCGCCGTCGGCGGACGCGCAGACCGCCCGCTGGTAGCCGCCACCGGCGGGCTCGTCCTGGAGGCCGACTCCGTGGAAGCGGTGCTCCCGGGCCAGGTGCTGGAGCGGGTGACCGCCATCGGCCGGGCGCACGGGGAGACCGTGGACACCGCGGGCAGGCCGCCCGCCGCCACCGGGCCGCGGGCC
>DASYWD010000624.1 GCA_035936415.1 Longimicrobiaceae bacterium | reverse complement strand
CCCCGCAGCGCTTCGACGCGCTCCGCCAGGGCGGCCGGGGTGGGCGCCTCGAAGAGCGCCCGCAGCGGCAGCTCCACCCCGAACGCCTCGCGCACCCGGGAGACCACCCGCGTCGCCAGGAGCGAGTGCCCCCCCAGGGCGAAGAAGTCGTCCGCCGCGCCCACCCGCCCGGCCCCGAGCACGTCGGCCCAGATCCCCGCCAGCACCTCCTGCACCGGGGTGCGCGGGGGGACGTACCCTTCCCCGGACGCCCGCTCCGGCTTCGGGAGCGCGCGGCGGTCCACCTTTCCGTTCGCGTTCAGCGGCATCGCGTCCAGCACCACGACCGACGCCGGCACCATGTACTCCGGGAGCCGCTGCCTCAGGTACTCCCGCACCCCTTCCGCGCCCAGCTCCGCCCCCTCTCGCGGCACCACGTACCCCACCAGCCGCCTCTCTCCCCCGTCCTCCGGCGCCAGCACCACCGCGTCCCGCACCCCGGGGTGGCCCAGGAGCACGCCCTCGATCTCCCCGGGCTCGATGCGGAAGCCGCGGATCTTCACCTGGAAGTCCACCCGCCCCAGGAACTCGATCTCCCCTTCCGTCCACCGCACCCGGTCGCCCGTCCGGTACAGCCGCGCCCCCGGCTCCCCGCCGAAGGGATCCGGCAGGAACCTCTCCGCCGTCAGTCCGGGACGGTTCAGGTAGCCGCGCGCCACCCCGTCGCCGCCCACGTACAGCTCCCCGGGAACGCCCTCCGGCACCGGCTCCCCGCCGCGGTCCAGCACGTAGAGCGTGGTGTTGGCGATTCCCCGCCCGATCGGCACCGTGCCGGCGTCCTCCCCCACCCTCTCCACGCGGTGCCAGGAGGCGAACGTGGTGCTCTCGGTGGGTCCGTAGACGTGCAGCAGCCGCTCCGGGGCTCCCGCCGCCAGGCAGGCGCGCACCGCGGAGGGGTCCACGGCCTCGCCCCCGAAGAGGAGGTGCGTGAGGGTGCGGAAGCCCTCGGGCACCTCGCGCACCACCTGGTTGAAGAGCGCCGTGGTCAGGAAGAGCGTGGTGATCCGCTCCTCCCGCAGGAAGGAGACGAAGCGCGAGGGAGCGAGCATGGTGTCCCGGTCCACGCCCACCAGGGCGGCCCCGTTCAGCAGCGCCCCCCAGACCTCGAAGGTGGCCGCGTCGAAGGAGGCGTTGGAGGCCTGCGCCACGCGGTCGCCGGGGGTGAGCCGAACGTAGTCGCTCTCCTTCACCAGGCGCACCACGCCCCGGTGCGGGACGGCGATCCCCTTGGGCTTCCCGGTCGATCCGGAGGTGTAGACCACGTAGGCCAGGTGCTGCGGTCCGACCTCCACGGCGGGCGCCTCTGCCGGGTACCCGTCCAGGAGCGCGGCGAGCTCCTGGAGGTCCAGCACCCGGGCCGCGCTCTCCGCGATGCGCCCGCGCAGGGAGCCCCGGGTGAGCAACACGGGCCCGGCGGTCTCCGAGAGCATCGCCGCCAGGCGCTCGGCCGGGTTGGCGGGGTCCAGCGGGACGTAAAAGCCCCCGGCCCGCAGCACGGCCAGCATGCCGACCACCAGCTCCGCCGAGCGCTCCAGGAGGAGCCCCACGGGGGTGTCCGGTCCCACGCCGCGGGCGCGCAGCAGGTGCGCCAGCCGGGCGGAGCGCGCGTCCAGCTCCGCGTACGTGAGCGTGTCACCGGCAAAGGAGAGCGCCACCGCGGCCGGGGTGCGGGCGGCGGCCTCGGCGAAGAGGGCGGGGATGCTGCTCCCGCGGGGATAGGCGGTCCTCGTGTCGTTCCACTCCACGACCACCCTCTCCCGCTCCGCCCCGTCCAGCAGCGACGCCGCCGTGATCGCCCGGTCCGCGTCGGCGGCGGCTCCCTCCAGGAGGACGCGGAGGTGCTCTGCCATCCGCGCGATGGTGGCGGGCGCGAACCGGTCGGCGGCGTACTCCAGCGCCCCGGTCAGCCCGTCCTCGCCCCCGGTGAAGGACACCAGGAGGTCGAACTTGGCGATCCCCTCCGCTCCCTCCAGGGGCTCGGCGTGCACGCCGCCCAGGCGCAGCTCCCCCGCCCCGGACTCCTGGTGGGTGAACATCACCTGGAAGAAGGGCATGCGGCTGAGGCTCCGCTCCGGCTGCAGCTCCTCCACCACCCGCTCGAACGGGAGCTCCTGGTGCGCGAAGGCGCCCAGCGTGGTCTCCCGCACCCGGGCCAGCAGCGCGCGGAAGGTGGGGGTGCCGGAGAGGTCGGCGCGCAGCACGAGCGTGTTGACGAAGAAGCCGATCAGCCCCTCCGTCTCCCCGCGCGTGCGGTTGGCGACGGGGGTGCCGACGACCAGGTCCTCCTGCCCCGAGTAGACGGAGAGGAGTGCCTGCACGGCGGCCAGCAGCACCATGAACTGCGTGGCGCCCTCCTCGCGCCCCAGCGTCCGCAGGGCGCGGGTCGTCTTCTCCGGCACACGGAACACGTGGGTGCCGGCGAGCGGCTCCGGAGCGGCTCCGGACCGGTGATCGCCCGGGAGCTCCAGGACCGGCGGGGCTCCCGCCAGGGCCTTCCGCCAGTAGGCGAGCTGCGCCTCGAGGGTGTCGCCGGAGAGCCAGGCGCGCTGCCACGCGGCGTAGTCCGCGTACTGCACCGGGAGCACGGGGAGGCGCGGCTCCCGCCCCCCGGTGCAGGCGTCGTACAGCTCCGAGAGCTCCCGGACCATCACCCCGGTGCTCCACCCGTCGCTGACGATGTGGTGCATGCTGACGAGGAGCCCCCACTCTTCAGCGTCCGTACGCACGAGGGTGGCGCGCAGGAGCGGCCCGCGCGCCAGGTCGAAGGGGCGTAGCGCGTCCTCGCGCGCGAGCCGGCGCAGAACGTCGCCGGCCGCCGCTCGTGGGAGCTCCCGCAGGTCGACGACGCCCACGGCGGCCCGCTCCGCGCGGCCGACCACCTGGACGGGCGTCCCGCCCTCTTCGGCGAAGCGGGTGCGCAGCGTCTCGTGCCGCCGCACCACCCCGGAGAGCGCCCGCCGCAGCGCTCCCACGTCCAGCCGGCCCCGGACGAGGAGCGGGTAGCCGATGTTGTACGCGGGGCTCGCGGGATCGAGCTGGTGGATGAGCCAGAGCCGCTGCTGCGCGAAGGAGAGCGGCAGCGGCAGGTCGCGCCGGACGGGCGCCAGGGGCGGGACCGGCCCCTCCCGCTCTTCGCGGAGGAGGGCGTCGATCCGCGCCGCGAGCCCGGCCACGGTGGAGGCGTCGAAGACCGCCCGCAGGGGAAGCTCGACCCCGAGTGAGCGCCGCACGCGCGAGACCACGCGCGCCACCAGGAGGCTGTGCCCGCCGAGCGCGAAGAAGTCGTCCGCCGCTCCCACGCGCGCGGCGCCCAGGACCTCCGCCCAGATCCCCGAGACGATCTCCTCGGTGGGCGTGCGCGGCGCCACGAACGCGTCCCCGGACGCCGCCTCCGGCGCGGGGAGCGCCCGCCGGTCCACCTTGCCGTTGGGGGTGAGCGGGAGCGACTCCAGCACCACGAAATCGGAGGGGACCATGTACTCCGGCAGCCGCGCCCCGAGGTGCGCGCGCAGCGCCGCGGCCGCCACGTCGCCGCCCACGACGTACGCGGCCAGGCGCTTCTCCCCCGGCGTGTCCTCCCGCACCACCACGACCGCCTCGCGCACCGACGGGTGCGCCTGCAGCGCGGCCTCGACCTCGCCCGGCTCGATGCGGAAGCCGCGCACCTTCACCTGGAAGTCCGTCCGCCCCAGGTACTCCAGCTCCCCCGAGGGGAGCCACCGCACCCGGTCTCCCGTCCCGTACAGCCGCGCGCCGGACCGTCCGCCGAAGGGGTCGGGGAGGAAGGCGGCCGCCGTGAGGTCCGCCCTCCCCAGGTAGCCGCGCGCCACCCCCTCCCCGCCGACGTACAGCTCGCCGGGGACCCCCACGGGCACCGGGTCCAGGCCGGCGTCCAGCACGTACGCGCGCACGTTGCCGATCGGCCGCCCGATGACGGGCACCGGCCGCGACGCCTCCACCGGGCTCAGCACGGCGTCGACGGTGCACTCCGTGGGCCCGTAGAGGTTGTAGTACCGGCGCCCCGCGTCCTCCCCAAGCCGGCGCCACGTCGCCGGGTCGATGGCCTCGCCCGCGACCAGCACGTCGGTCGGTGCGGCGCCCGCCTGCTCCAGCAGCCCGTCGGCGATGAGCACCCGGAGCTGCGCGGGGGTGCAGTCGAGCACCTCCACGCGGCTTTCCCGCAGCCACTCGCCCATCGTCCCGCCGTCGTAGCGGACCTCGTCCGGGACGGGGTAGAGCGCCGCCCCCGAGAGGAGCTGCACCCACTGCTTCACCGAGGTGTCGAAGGTGAGCGGCCCGTTCATGCTCACCCGCGGGGCGGCATCCGCTCCGCGCCGCCCGTAGACGGCCTCCCGGAGCGCCGCGGCAAGGTTGACGACGGAGCGGTGGGTGACCATCACGCCCTTGGGGCGGCCGGTGGAGCCCGAGGTGTAGACGACGTACGCCAGGTTCTCCGGCACGGCCCCGCTCTCCGGGGGCGCCGCATCGCCGACCCCGGGGCCGGGGAGATCCCCGTCCAGGCAGAGGACCTGCGCCCCGGTGGAGGGGAGCCGCTCCCGCAGGTGCGGCTGCGTGAGGACGACGGGCGCGCCCGCGTCGGAGAGCAGGAGGGCCAGCCGCTCTGGCGGGTGCGCCGGGTCCAACGGCACGTACGCGCCACCGGCCCTGAGCACCCCCAGGACGGCGACGACCTGCTCCACCCCCCGCTCCAGGCAGAGCGCCACCCGCACCTCCGGCCCCACCCCGCGGCGCCGCAGCGCGTGGGCGAGCCGGTTCGACCTCCGGTCCAGCTCGGCGTACGTGAGCGTCTCGCCGCGGAACACCACGGCGGGGGCGCCCGGGGTGCACGCCGCCTGCTCGGCGAACAGCTCGTGCACGCACCGGCCGCGGGGGTACGCGGCGGAGGTCGCGTTCCACCCCTCCAGCACCTGGGCGCGCTCCCCGTCGGCCAGCAGCGACACGTCCCGGAGCAGCCGCTCCGGGGCCTGCACCACCTGCTCCAGGACGCGGCCGTAGTGCCGCAGCAGCCGGGCGATGCTCGCGCGCTCCCACAGCTCCACGCGGTAGGTGAGCTCCCCGCGGATCTCCGCGTCCGCGCCGAACAGGCTCAGCGACAGGTCGAACCTCGCGGGGGCCGACTCACCCGCGTCCACCCCCTCCACCCCCGCCCCGTCCAGCTCCAGCTCCCCGCCCCCGGCGTTCTGGAGGGCGAACATCACCTGGAAGACCGGCGAGTAGGCCTGGCTCCGCTCCATGCCCAGCTCCTGCACCAGCTTCTCAAACGGGAACTCCTGGTGCTCGAACGCCCCCAGCGTCGTCTCGCGCACATGGTGGAGCAGCTCGCGAAAGGTGATCGTGCGGGGGACGCGGGCGCGCAGCACCAGCGTGTTGACGAAGAGGCCGATCAGCCCTTCCGTCTCCGCCCACGTCCGGCCCGCGATGGGAGTCCCCACCACCACGTCGTCCGTCCCCGCGTAGCGCGCCAGCAGGAGCTGCCACGCCGCGAGCAGGACCATGAATCGCGTCGCCCCCTCGCGGCGGGCGAGCGCGTCCAGCGCGGCCGTGGTGGCCGCCCCGGCCGCGAAGCCGTGGATCGCCCCGCCGTCGCCCGCCACCGGCGGCCGCGGCCGGTCGGTGGGAAGCTCCAGCAGCGCGGGGGCTCCCGCCAGGCGCTCCCGCCAGAAGCCGACCTGCTCCTGCAGGACCGCGCCGGTGAGCCACTCCCTCTGCCAGGCCGCGTAGTCGGCGTACTGCAGCGGGAGGTCGGGGAGGCGCAGCGCCTCTCCGCGCGAGTGCGCCGCGTAGAGCGCGGACACCTCGCGCACCAGGATCCCGATGCTCCACCCGTCGCTGACGATGTGGTGCATGGTGAAGAACACCGCCGCATCCGCCGCCCCCAGCCGCACGGCAGTGGTCCGCAGGAGCGGGCCCGCTGCCAGGTCGAACGGCCGCCCCGCTTCCTCGGCGGCCAGCCGCCGCAGCTCGGCCTCGCGCGCCCGCTCCCCCAGCCCGCCCAGGTCCACGAGCGGGAGCCGCGCCCGCGAAGCGGGCTCCACCACCTGCTCCGGCTCGCCGTCCCGGACGGGGAAGCGGGTGCGCAGCGACTCGTGGCGGCGCACGACCTCGTCGAGGGCACGCCGGAGCGCCGGGAGGTCCAGCTCTCCGCTGACGCGCAGCGGGTAGGACATGTTGTACGTAGAGCGACCGGGATCGAGCCGGTCGACGAACCAGAGCCGCTGCTGCGCGAAGGAGAGCGGGAGCGGCTCGCCGCCGCGCGCGCGGGGCCGGAGCTCGGCCGTCGGCGGCGGTCCCGCCCTGAGCCGCTGTTCGAGCAGCCGCCTCTTCTCGGGGGAGAGCTTCGCGAGCTGGAGGAGCAGGTCAGTCATGGGACCCCGCCGCGCTCTCCATGTCCAGGTCCGCCAGGAGCGCGGCGAGCTCGCCGTCGTCCAGCCCCTCCAGCCCGCTGGCGAGCTGCTCCAGGCGGGCCCGGACCGCGCCGTCGACGTGGTGGGCCAGCGCCTCGATCGTGGGCGCCTCGAACATGAGCCGGACCGGGAGGTCCACGTCGAACACCTGCCGGATCCTGGAGACCACCCGCGTGGCGAGGAGCGAGTGTCCGCCCAGGTCGAAGAAGGAGTGCCGGACCCCGGTCCGCTCCATCCCCAGCACCTCGCCCCAGATGGCGGCCAGCTCCCCTTCCGTCTCCGTCCGGGGCGCCAGGTACTCCGCCGAGGCGCTCCCGTCCGGCTCCGGTAGCGCCCGCCGGTCCACCTTCCCCGTGGGGCCCAGGGGAAGCCGCTCCAGCACGACCACCGTGGAGGGCACCATGTGCTCGGGGAGGACCGCCGCCAGCCGCTCCCGCAGAACCTGCGGGAGCCCGGCCTCCGCCTCGCGCGCGCGCACCGGGACCTCGTCGCCCCGGAACAGCTTCCGGTAGAAGGGGCTCGCGCGGTAGCCGGGCCCGTGGTGGGCGGAGGTGTGCTCGAACTCCACCGCGCCCCCCTCGCGCCGGAGCACCGCCCCGCGCACCGAGTAGTCCGGCGAGACGCCGTTGCCGGAGACCGCGGCGCCGCACTCCAGCCGGATCCGGTCGCCGGCCCGGACCTCGACGCCGGGATCGAAGAGGGGGAAGTACGCGGGGAACCAGGCCGTCTCCTCCTCCATGATGTCCAGCACGTCCCCTTCGGCCAGCTCCATCCTCAGCCAGAGGAGCAGGCCGTCCATCCGCCCGTCGCGCGTGACCGTCAGCACCTCCTCCCGCCGGTACTCGGGGGAGACCGGCCCCGCGCCGAAGTCCAGGTCCTCGAAGACGCCGTGGTCCGAGAGCCGGCAGGCGTCCGGGAAGTCCTTCACGCAGAGGCGCAGGTCGAAGGCGTGCCCCACCTGCTCGAAGATCCGCTGCACGTAGTGCGCGGCCGTGGGCGAGAAGGCGGGGTCGGCGCCCACCTCGTCGGGGAGCGTGACCGCCGCGACGCGGGTGAGGCACCGCCCCGGGATCATCACCCCCCCGGGCTTCAGGTGCCGGCGCGCGGCGTTGAGGACCACGGCGGCGCCCTCGCCGCCCGCGATGGACTCGACGATCTCGGAGACGCACACGTCCACCGCTTCGGGGAGCTGCACGGTGCGCGCGTCGCCGTGCAGCACCACGACGCGGTCCTCCAGCCCGAGCGCCTCGATCCTGCGCTTCGCCCTGCGGTAGGACTCCTCCATCAGCTCCACCGCGTACACCCTGCGGGCGCCGGCCTCCACCGCGAGCCGCGCGAGGACGGCGTCGGCGCCGGTTCCGACGTCGAGGACCACCCCCCCGCGCGCGTGCCTCTCCAGGGCGGCACGGTAGCGCGCGTTGCGGCGGGAGTCGCCGGTGAGGCCCGAGTAGATCAGCTCGTCGTACACGAAGAAGTCGCCGACCGAGGGCCACAGCTCGGGCGTGCCCTCCCGCGAGGGGGACCCGCCGGCCTCCGGGACCACGTACGCCACCAGGCGCCGCTCCCCGCGGCCGTCGTCCCGCGCCACGACCACCGCTTCCCCGACCTCCGCCTGGCCGAGCAGCGCCGCCTCGACCTCCCCCGGCTCGATGCGGAAGCCGCGCACCTTCACCTGCGCGTCGACCCGCCCCAGGAACTCCAGCTCCCCCGAGGCCAGCCAGCGGACGCGGTCCCCGGTCCGGTACAGCCGCGCGCCCGGCTCGCCCCCGAAGGGATCGGGCACGAAGCTTTCCGCCGTCAGCCCCGGACGGCCCAGGTACCCCCGCGCCACCCCCGCCCCGGCGATCCAGAGCTCGCCCGGCACCCCCACCGGCTGCGGCTGCCCCGCCGCGTCGCAGACGTACAGCCGCACGTTCCCGAGCGGCCGTCCGACCATCCGCCCCGCCACCTCCCCCGCGACCGCGCTGCTCGCCGCGAGGACCGTCGTCTCGGTCGGCCCGTAGAGCACCCGGAGCTCCGCCGCCGGGAACGCCTCCCGCATCTCGGCCAGCAGCTCGGGCGGTACCGCGTCGCCCCCGACGTAGACCCGCCGCACCCCTTCCAGCGGCCCGCCCCCCGCCCCCCGGACCGACGACACCACCTGCCGCATCAGCGCGGGGACCGCGTGCACGGCTCCCGCCGTGCGCAGCTCCGCCGCCACGGCGTCCGCGTCCCTGACCCGGTCCATGGGGAGAAGGCGCACCGTGGAGCCGCTGACGAGCGGAACCAGCACCTCGAACGCCCAGATGTCGAAGGCGAAGCTCGCGAGTCCGAGCACCGTCCGCCCCGCGCCGGGCCCGAAGGTCCCGCGTACCGTGCGGGCGAAGTTGGCGAGGCTGCGGTGCTCGACCACAACCCCCTTGGGCGTCCCCGTGGACCCCGAGGTGTAGATCACGTATGCCGCGCTGCGCGGATCCGCCGCGCCCCCGGGGGCGCCGCCCGGGCCGGCGGCGAGCGCCTCCCGGTCACGGTCCAGGCAGACCACGGCTCCCCCGAAGGCGGGGAGCCCGTCCAGCAGGCGCGACTCGGTGAGCAGCACGGCCGCGCCCGAGTCGCCGAGCACGAACGCGATCCGGTCCGCGGGATACTCTGGGTCCAGCGGCACGTACGCGCCCCCGGCCTTGAGGACGCCCAGCACCGCGGCGACCATCTCCACCCCGCGCTCCAGGCAGATCCCCACCCGCACCTCGGGCCCCACGCCCAGCCGGCGGAGGTGGTGAGCCACCCGGTCTGCCGCGCCCTCCAGCTCCGCGTACGTCAGCGCCCGGTCTCCGCAGGCCACCGCGACCGCGCCCGGAGTACGGGCCGCCTGCTCCGCGAACATCTCGTGCACGCAGCCGTCCGGGCGCTCCTCGGCGGTCGCGTTCCACGCCTCCAGCACACGGGCGCGCTCGGCCCCGCGCAGCAGCGGCACCTCGGAGATCCGCCGGTGCGGGTCCGCCACCATGGACTCCAGCATGATCTCCAGGTGCTCGATGAGGCGCTCCACCGTCTCCGGCTCGAACAGCGCCTTCCGGTACGTCAGCACGCCCCTGAACCCCTCCCCGCCTTCCACCAGCGCCAGCTCCAGGTCGAACCGGACCGCGCCTTCGCTCACCTCGAACGAGTCCACCTCCACGCTCCCCAGCGACAGCCCCTCGCCGGGCGCGTTGCGGTGCAGGGCGAAGGCGACCTGGAAGAGCGGCGGGTGGGTGAGGCTGCGGTCGGTGACCAGCTCCTCCACCAGCCGCTCGAAGGGGAGGTCCTGGTGCGCGTACGCCTCCAGCGCCGTTTCCCGCACCCGGCCCAGCAGCTCCCGCCAAGTCGGGTCTCCCCGCAGGTCCGCGCGCACCGCCAGCATGTTGACGAAGAACCCGATCAGCCCCTCGGTCTCCACCTGCGTCCGGCCCGCCACGGGGGTCCCCACCATCACGTCCTCCTGCCCCGCGTAGCGCCCGAGCAGCGCCTGCCAGGCGCCCAGCACGGTCATGAACAGCGTGGTCCCCTCCCGCCGCGAGAGTGCCCGCAGCGCCCCGGTGAGCTCCGCCGGGAGCGCGAAGGAGCAGGCTCCGCCGAGAGGGCTCCGCCCCGCCGCTCGGGGGTGGTCCGTGGGGACCTCCAGCAGCGGGGGCGCGCCCGCCAGCGCTTCCTTCCAGAAGCGCATCTGCGCCTCCAGCGCCTCCCCGGAGACGTGCGCCCGCTGCCAGGCGGCGTAGTCGGCGTACTGCACCGGGAGGTCGGGGAGCGCGGGCTCCCGGCCCGCGGCGAAGGCGGCGTAGAGCGCCGAGACTTCGTGCACCATCACGTCCATGCTCCACCCGTCGCTGACGATGTGGTGCAGCGTGAAGCAGAGGACGTGGTCCTGCTCGCCCAGCCGCAGCAGCAGGGTCCGCAGCAGCGGACCCGTGGCGAGGTCGAAGGGCCGCAGCGACTCCTCTCCGGCGAGCCGCTCCGCTTCGCGCGCCGGGTCCGGGTACGCGCGGAGGTCGACGACCGGGACCGGTACGGGAGCGGGCGGGAGGACCACCTGCACGGGCCCGCCGTCCCGCTCGCCGAAGACGGTGCGCAGCGCCTCGTGGCGCCGGACCAGCGCGTCCAGGCTCCTTCCCAGCGCCCGCTCGTCCAGCGCTCCGCGCAGGCGCAGCGGGAAGGGCATGTTGTAAGCGCTGCTCCCCGGCTCCACGCGGTCCGCGAGCCACAGCCGCTGCTGCGCGAACGACAGCGGGAGATCCCGGTCGCGGGGGACCCGCGCGACGCGGAGCGCCGCCCCGGCGGCTCCCGCCTGCTGCGCTTCCTCCACGTGCGCCGCGAACGCAGCCACGGTGGGCGCCTCGAACAGCGCCCGGAGCGGCAGCTCCACCCCGAACGCGCGGCGCACCCGGGAAACGACCTGCGCGACCAGGAGGGAGTGCCCGCCCAGGTCGAAGAAGCTCTCCTCCACGCCCACCGGCGCGGTGTGGAGCACCTCCGCCCAGATCCCGCAGAGGATCTCCTCGGTCGTGGTGCGGGGCGCCACGTGCCTCGGGCCCGCGGTCTCCGGCGCCGGGAGCGCCCTGCGGTCGACCTTCCCGTTGGAGAGGAGCGGGAGGGCGTCCAGCACTACGAAGGCGCCCGGCACCATGGGTTCGGGCAGGCGCCCGGCTACGTGCTCCCGCAGCTCCGCCGGCGAGGGCTGCGCGCCCTTTCCGGGGACCACGTACGCCACCAGGCGCTTCCCTCCCGCTGCGCCCTCCCGCACGGCCACCACCGCTTCGCGCACGGAGGGGTGCGCGACCAGCGCGGCCTCGACCTCGCCCGGCTCGATGCGGAATCCGCGCACCTTCACCTGCTGGTCCACGCGCCCCAGGAACTCCAGCTCGCCCGTGTCGAGCCACCGCACGCGGTCGCCGGTCCGGTACAGCCGTCCCCCGGGCTCCCCCGCGAACGGATCGGGGACGAAGCGCTCGGCGGTCAGCTCCGGCCGGCCCAGGTAGCCGCGCGCCACCTGCGCGCCGCCCAGGTACAGTTCCCCGGCCATTCCCACCGGCATCGGGTCCCCCGCCCCGTCCAGCACGCACGCCCGCACGTTCGCCACGGGCCGCCCCAGCGGAACGGCCGCCCCGCCGCCGGGCTCCGCCACCGCCGCGGCCGCGTCGATGCACACCTCCGTCGGCCCGTACAGGTTCACCACCTCCGCGCCGAGCGCGTCGCGGCAGCGCGCCGCCAGCCCCGCGGAAAGCGCCTCGCCCCCGCTGAAGACCCGCCGCACGCGCGCGGCCGACCGCAGCTCCTCCTCTTCCAGCACCGCGGCGAGGAGCGAGGGGACGAACTGCACGACCGTGACCTCCTCTTCCGCCATCGCCCGCGCCAGGCGGGCCGGCTCGGCGTGCGCACCGGGCTCGGCCAGCACCAGCACGGCTCCGGCCAGGAGCGGGGCCCAGAACTCCCAGACCGAGGCGTCGAAGCCGAACGGCGTCTTCTGCAGCACGCGGTCCGCCGCCGTCAGCGGGAAGGCCTGCTGCATCCACGCCATGTGGTTGGCGAGCGCCGCGTGGGGGAGGACGACCCCCTTGGGCGTTCCCGTGGACCCCGAGGTGTAGATCACGTACGCCGCATTGCGCGGGTCGACCCCCGCCTCGCGGGCCGGGGACTCCTCCCCCGCTTCGGCGAGCAGGGCCTCCAGCGAGTGGACGTCCGCCTCCGTGGCGGGGAGCCTGCCGCGCAGGTGGTCCTGGACCAGCACGGCGGCGCATGCGGAGTCCTCCAGCAGGGAGGCCACGCGCACGGCGGGGTAGTCGGGGTCCAGGGGGACGTAGGCGCCGCCGGCGCGGAGGATCCCCAGGAGGGCGACGACCATTCCGGGGGAGCGCTCGGCGAAGAGCCCCACGCGCACCTCGGGCCGGACGCCGCGCCGCCGCAGCGCGCGGGCGAGCCGGTCGGCCGCGCGGTCCAGCCCGGCGTACGTGAGCGTCTCGCCGCGGA
>DASYWD010000623.1 GCA_035936415.1 Longimicrobiaceae bacterium | reverse complement strand
GCGGACCACCGCCCACTCGCCGCCCGGGAGCGCCACGACGGGGTGGGGCTCGCGCCCGCCGCCGGCCCACCCCGCGGCGGCAACGGGAGTCCCGTGGAGCCCCAGCAGGGCGGCGTGCGCCCCATACCCGCGGCGGACCAGCATCCGCGTCGTTCCCTCCGAGACGGCGGAGTAGCCGGCGAGGAGCGGGTGGGCGGAGAAGCGGTGGAGGTCCATCCCGGCAAGCTGCGGGGCGGCGGCGGCGCTGTCAAACCGCGCCGGGGGCGCCGGTTGTCGTACGCGGAGCGACGTGCTATATTCTCGTGCTGTCCCCGAAATGCGGGGGCGGCACTTTTTTGTCCCTGCTCCGCGCTCACCGGCGCGGGGCCTCATGTCCAAAGGATCGGTGACATTGAGAGACTACGAGATCGTGTACATCTTTCACCCGTCGCTCGAAGAGGACGGCGTGAACGACAGGCTCACCCGTTTCCACGCCCTGGTCGCGGGCGAGGACGGCGGCGAGATCACCGCCGTCGACCACTGGGGGCGCCGCCAGCTCGCCTATCCCATCGAGGACCAGACGAGCGGCTACTACGTCGTGACCCACTTCAACACCGACGGCAACCGTCTCCCCGAGTTCGAGCGCATCCTGACGCTCGACGAGGAGCTGCTGCGGTACCTGATCGTCGTCAACGAGGGCGACCTCGCCACCACCCCCGTCCCGCCCCAGCCCAAGCGCGAGGAAGACGAGGAAGGCGACGAGGCGGAGGAGGAGTAAACCATGCGTCCACAGAGAAAGACCTGCTCCATCTGCGAGTCCGGCGTCCGCACCCTGGACTACAAGGACGAGCGCACCCTGTCCCGCTTCATCACCGAGCGCGGCAAGATCCTTCCCCGCCGCATCAGCGGGACCTGCGCGCGCCACCAGCGCCAGGTGGGCACCGCGATCAAGCGCGCGCGGTACCTGGCCCTGCTTCCGTACATCGCGGGGCACGAGGGCTGAGTGGGCCCGCAGGAGGAGTCCGGCCGGGGACGGTGGGGGACCGCGGCAGCGCTTACCGTCGCCGCGATGCTCTTTCCCGTCCTCGCCTGGCCCTTCCTGCTCGCCGCCGCGCTCTCCGTGCTCCTGATCGCTCTGCCGCCGCGGCGCCCCGCGACCGTGGCGCTGGGCCTGGCGGGGCTGGCGCTGGCGGCGCTCGGCGTCCCCGGAGCGGGGATCGCCGGCTCCGTCACCCTCGCATGGACGCTCGTCGCGGTCGGGGCGTTCGTGCTGGCGGGGCTCGCCCTCCCGGGGTGGCCCTTCTTTCCCCGCGCCCTGGCGGCCGTCGCCTCCGCGGCGGCGGTCGTGGGGGCGTGGCTGGGCGCCACTGGGGCGTGGCGTCGCTACGACGCCGCGGTGCGGGACGGAATCCGTGAGGTCAGCGCGGAGCTCGGCGCCCGCCTGACCGCGCAGGCGCCCGCCGGGGCCGAGTGGGGCGAGGCGCTCGCCGGGGCCGTCAGGACGGCGGGCGAGGCGCAGTGGACGGTGTTCCCGGCCCTGGCCGCCCTGCAGACGCTCGCCACGCTGGCGCTGGCGTGGTGGATCTTCGTCCGGTTCGCTCCGCAGGGGGAGCGGTGGGGCCGGCTCGGCCCGCTCCGGGAGTTCCGCTTCAGCGACCACCTGGTGTGGGTCGCCGTGGCGGGGCTCCTCCTCCTGGTGCTCCCGCTGGGAGCGGCGGGGATGCGGGCCGGGGCCAACGCGCTGGTCTTCATGGGCGGGCTCTACGCGCTCCGCGGGCTCGGCGTCTTCCTGCACGCGACCCGGGTGTCCCCGGTGTTCGTGGGGCTGGCGATCGGGCTCTTCGCGCTCACGCCCGTCGCGCAGATGGTCCTCGTCGCCGCGCTCCTGGTCGGCCTCGGGGACACCTGGCTGGATCTTCGGAAGCGCGGGGCCCAGGCCTCCCGCGCCTGACCGTTTGCTTATCCCAAGGAGTCGTCCATCATGCAGGTCATCCTCAGAGAGCGGCTGGAGAACCTCGGCAACGCCGGGGAGGTCGTGGAAGTGAAGCCGGGCTACGCCCGCAACTACCTGATCCCGCAGGGGCTCGCCTACGAGGCGAACGCCTCCAACGTGCGCCAGATCGAGCGGGAGAAGGCGCAGCGCGACGCGCAGGAAGCGGAGACCCTTTCGGGGGCCCGCGCCTTCGCCGCGAAGCTGGAGGGGGTCTCCCTCACCTTCAACGCGCGCGCGGGGCAGGAAGGGAAGCTGTTCGGCTCCATCACCAGCGGCGACATCGTCGAGAAGCTGGCGGAGATGGGGCTCGAGGTGGACCGCCGGCAGATCGAGCTGGAGGAGCCCATCAAGGCGCTCGGGGTCTTCACCGTCCCCATCCGCCTGCACTCGCAGGTGCACCCGGAGATCAAGGTCTGGGTCATCCAGGAGGGGTGAGCCTGGCCGCCGCGGCGGCCAGGCGAGGCGTGGGGGGGGGGG
>DASYWD010000622.1 GCA_035936415.1 Longimicrobiaceae bacterium | reverse complement strand
GATCCGACGGACGCCCAGTGGGCGGTGGTGCGCTCCGTCCTGCCCGCGGCCAAGAACGGGCGCACGGGCCGACCGCGCACGCACGAGCTGCGCGAGGTCTGGAACGCGATCTTCTACCAGGCGCACAACGGCTGTACCTGGCGAGCACTGCCGCACGGTTTCCCGCCCTGGCCCACGGTCTGGCAGCACTTCCGACGCTGGAGAGACAGCGGCACGCTGGAACGTGTGCACGATGTCCTGCGAGAGAGGGTGCGCATCAAGGCAGGTCGAGAGCCGAGCCCTTCGGCGGCCGTGCTGGATAGCCAGTCGGTCCGCACCGCAGGCAAAAGGGGGGCTGCTGGGGCTACGATGCGGGCAAGCACATCACCGGGCGCAAGCGCTTCCTGCTCGTAGACACGCTTGGGCTCGTCCTGGTGGTCTTCGTCACCAGCGCTGGCGTGCAGGAAGCCCACGGCTCGGTACTCGTCTTCGGCCGCATCGGGTCACGCTATGCCCGGCTGCGCCTGGTGTGGGTCGATGGAGGGTATGCCTTCGACACCGCGAAGCGTGCTGCTGCGGCAGCCGGGCTGCATCTGGAGATTGTGCGCAAGCGGGACGGACAGAAGGGCTTTGAGCCCTTGCCACGCCGCTGGGTCGTGGAACGTACCTTCGCCTGGCTGATGCACTATCGTCGGCTGCGCTGTGACTACGAGACGCTTCCCGAGAGCAGCCGGGCCTGGGTTTGGATCGCGATGACGCACCTCATGGCTCGTCGGCTCCCCCGCTCCTAACACTTTGTTCACAGCCTCTAATCTTACAGTTGCACTTCAGGAGAGTGGTGGTGTAGCAGGATCCTGTTGATCCACCAGGATGTAGGAGTAGCTGGAGTGAAGCAGGACCGGAAGGAAGTGTGTGCCTGGGCGGCCGGACTGGGCGCGCTGCACGCGCGGGTAGGGCGACACTTCCGCCGCCCGGAGCCGCGGCAGCGGGTGAAGAGCTACGTGCAGGCTCTGCTTTCGGGTGTGGATCGCAAGAACGGCTGGCAGATCGCCGAGCACGTCGGCGAGTCTACGCCCTACGGCATCCAGCGCTTGATCGCCTCGGCACGCTGGGATGCCGATGCAGTGCGCGATGAGGTGCGCGCCTACGCGCTGGAGCACCTGGCGGATGAAGATGCGGTGCTGGTGCTGGATGAGACCGGCTTCCTGAAGAAGGGGACGAAGTCGGCTGGAGTGGCGCGGCAGTACAGCGGCACGGCGGGCAAGATCGAGAACTGCCAGATCGGGGTCTTCCTCGCCTACACCTCCTCGCGGGGGACCGCCCTGATCGATCGTGCCCTGTATCTGCCCAAGGAGTGGACCGGGGATGCGCAACGCAGGCGCGAAGCAGGGATTCCCGAGGCGGTTTCGTTTCAGACGAAGCCACAACAAGCGCGTGTGATGCTGGAGCGTGCTTTCGAGGCCGGAATCGAGGCCGCATGGGTCGTGGCGGACGAGGTCTACGGCCGAGACCGGCGGCTGCGGATGTACCTGGAGTCGCAGGCACAGCCGTTTGTGCTGGCTGTGGCGAAGAACGAGGTGCTCTGGTACGGCGGCATCCAGCAGGTGGCAGCGAAGAAGATCGCGGCGGGTCTGGAGGAGGGGGCCTGGCAGCGGCTCAGCGCAGGCGAGGGCGAAAAGGGACCGCGACTCTATAGATTGGGTCCGGGCGCCGCTCTTCCGGATGGCCGAGCCCGAGTGGGAGCACTGGCTGCTGGTGCGGCGCAGCCTGGAGGATCCGACCGAGCGGGCCTACTACGTCGTCTTCGCCCCGGCAGGCACTTCGCTGGAAGAACTCGTCCGCGTCGCAGGCCGACGGTGGACGATCGAGACCGCCTTCGAGGCTGCCAAGCAAGAGGTCGGGCTGGATGAGTATGAGGTGCGGAGCTGGGGTGGGTGGTACCGCCACATCACGCTCTCGCTCCTGGCGCATACCTTCCTCGTCGTCACACGCGCAAGAGCGCGTGCAGACGCCGGGCAAAGGGGGGGATCCATGCGCCAGGTCTGATCCCCTTGAGTGTGCCTGAGATCCGGCGTCTCCTGCGACGCATCGCCTGGAGTCAGTCCTTCGCAATGGCTGCGGTGCTGAAGTGGTCTACGTGGCGCCGCCGCCATCAGGCGCAAGCGAAAGCCTCCCACTATCGCAGGAGGCTACGCCGCATGGACTTGCAACTGCAACTGTAAGACTAAGAAGTCCCGCTCCTGGCGCAGCTGTTGGTTCTCCCTCCGCAGGCACCGGCCACCTCCTCTCCAGCCGAGAGCTTGCCATCGAGCACCCGAGACACCGCGGAAGGCAGGCGGTCCATAGCTCGCTCCTTCTTGGCGGAGGGGAGGTGAGCTCATGGGCAACTTGCCTGCCGCTCTTCGTCCAAATGGCTCAAAGGTCTAGATCACTAGCGACTCGCCCCCACCTCGGCGCTCCGCCCCGACGCGAGGGCCGGCGCGACCGCTCTCCCGCGCTCCACCTCGCGCCGGAGCCACCACCCGGCAAGCGCCGAGGTCGCGACTGCGAGCATCACCAGCGAGGTGTAAAGGGCCTCGCTCACGATCCCAGCGTCCAGGGCGACAGACGCCAGCACGATCCCCGGCCCGCCGCGGGCGTTCATGGCCACCGCCAGGTTGGCGGCGCTGCGCGGGGGCTCCCCCGCCCACCAGGCCCCCAGGTATGTACCCAGCAGCTTGACGCCGCACGCGAAGGCCAGGAAGGCGAGGAAGAACGACGGGTCGAAGGCGCCGAGAAAGTCGAGCCGTAGCCCCACCATGGCGAAGTAGAGCGGCACGGGAAAAGCGAGGGAGAACTCAACCACGGCCCGCTCGGCGGCCTCCCCGTCCTCCCCCTCCCGACTCGCAGCGATCCCGGCAGCAAGCGCCCCCAGCATGGGGGCGATCCCCAGGAACACAGCGGCGCTCGAAGCTGCAAGGAGCCAGAGGAGGAGGAGCGCCGTGCGGTTCGCGTCGCGGACGGCCGGCGCCCTCCGCAGCCGCATCAGCCAGGCGGGCGCGGGCCCCAGGAGGACGCCCAGGAAGGCCACCGTGGCGGCCACGTGGCAGGCCAGGGCGGCCGCGGAGCCCGGCTCCACCCCCAACCACTGCTGAAGCCCGCCTCCCCCGGAGTGGGCGCCGCCGGCCAGCGACACGGCGAGCGCCAGGAGGGCGTAGAGCAGGACGTCCTCCAGCACCGCGGCGGCGAGTACGATCCGCGCGAACGCCGTCCGCAGGATGCCCAGGTCGAGGAAGATCCGGGAGATCACCGGAACGCTCGTCACCGACACCGCCACCCCCAGGACCAGCAGGAGCGCCGGCTCGCTCTGCGCGGGCCCCAGGAGCCCCTCCGTCTCCACCCTCCCGGCCGCCGCGCCTGCGAGGAGGAGCGGCACGCCCACCCCGAGGGCGGTGATCCGCGCCGCCGTCCTCCTCTCCCCCGGGCCGAATACGGAGCGGACCTGCAGCCCCGAGCAGAACATCAGGAGCAGGAGGCCCAGCTCGTAGAGCGTCCCCAGCGCCACGCGAGCCTCGGCCGGGGCCACGAAGAGGGCCCGGTGAACCTCCGGCACTAGCGCGCCGAGCACCGTAGGCCCCAGCAGGACCCCGCCCGCGATCTCCCCGATCACTGTGGGCTGCCCCAGGCGCCGAAACACGGCTCCGACCACCAGCGCGGAGCCGAGCAGGAGGCCGGCCGCGGCGAGGAGGGCGCCCAGCGTCGCGGGGGAGAGCGACATCGACCGCTCCCTCCCTTACCACGGAATGGAGAAGGTCTTCACCCAGCTCATCCCCCGCATTGCCTCGACCACCCCTTCCTTCACCCCCAGGCCGGAGTCCTTGATCCCGCCGAAAGGCGCATTCTCGGTGCGGTAGCCAGGGACCTCGTTGACATTCACCATCCCGACGCGGAGCTCCTTGACCGCCTGCACGGCGCGGCCCAGGTCGCGGGTGACCACCCCGGCAGCGAGCCCGTAGCTCCCTGCGTTCGCCACCTGGACGGCGTCGTCCAGGCCGCGCACGGCGACAACCGGCGCCAGGGGGCCGAACGCCTCGCACGTCACCACCTCCGCGTCGCGCGGCACGTCCGCGATCACGGTGGGGGCGAGGAGGGCACCCCGCCGCTCGCCGCCCAGCAGCACCCTCGCTCCCGCCTCCGTGGCAGCGCACGTCGTCCGCTCCAGCCGGATCGCGGCCTCCTCGTCGATCACCGTCCCCACGTGGGTCGCGGGGTCGGCGGGGTCGCCCCAGGTGTACTCCCGCGCCTCCTCCACCAGCCGCACGGTGAACTCGTCCAGGACCGGCTCGTCGACCAGGATGCGCTTCACCGCGGTGCAGCGCTGACCCGAGTTGCGGAAACTCCCCTCGGCGGCCAGGTGGGCGGCGAGGGCCAGGTCGGCGTCGTCCAGCACGATCAGCGGGGCGACGTCGCCCAGCTCCAGGATCACCCGCTTGTACCCGGCCGCGCTGGCGATCCGCTTCCCCACCGCGGCGCTCCCGGTGAAGCTGAGCACCTCCACGCGGGGGTCGCGGACCAGGCGCTCCGCCACCTCGGTGATCGGGCCTACCAGCACGCTGAGCATCCAGGTGGGGAGCCCTGCCTCGTAGAGGAGCTCCGCGCAACGGACCGCGGTGAGCGGCGTCTTCTCCGAGGGCTTGAGCACCACGGGCGCGCCGACCGCCACGGCCGGGGCGAGCTTGTGCAGCACCTGGTTGAGGGGGTGGTTGAACGGGGTGATTGCGGCGACCAGCCGGTGGGGCTCGCGGACCGTGAAGGTCCTGCGCGCCTTCCCCTGCGGCGACACGTCGCCCGAGAACGCCTCCCCGTCGTCGCGGAGCGCCTCCACGGCGGCGAGCTGCAGCACGTCGGCCGCACGCCCTACCTCGTAGCGGGTGTCCCGGATGCACAGCCCCGACTCAGCGGTGATCAGCCGGGCGAACGCCTCCGCCCGCTCCAGCAGGAGGGATCGAGCCCGCACGAGTACGTCGAAGCGCTGCTGGCGGGAGAGGCGCTCCCCGCCGCGGAGCGCTGCGCCGATCGCCTGCTCCACCTCGCCCCCTCCCACGCCGGCGACGGTCCCCACCAGCGCTCCGCTGTAGGGGTCGTGGACCGGGATCCGCTCGCCCGTCCCCACCGGGCGTCCGGCAACGTAGCAGGGGAGGTGAAGCGCCGCGTCGGGCGCCGCGAGGAGCGGGGAGGAGGTGTGCACGGCTCAGGGCTCCACCGGGCGGATGCCGTTTAGGGTGAAGTCGAAGACATCAAAGTTGCGGGGGTCGGCGGACGCCTTCCAGGTGTACTCCGGGGTGAGCGGCCCGGATAGGAGGAGCGGGACCATCTCCTCGTAGCGCCCCCCATGCGAGCGGAGTCCCTCCCGCACCCCGGTCAGGTCGTGGTGCTCCGGCGCGCGCCCGAGCGCCACGTGGCGCCCCGAGAGCACCACCAGGTCGCCGATCCGGTCCGCGGGGAGCTCCAGCTTGCGGGCGGCGGTCGCGCGGTCGTGCACCTCGGTGATCCCGTCGACCTCCAGGAGCCGCCGTCGCGCCGCCTCCACGTCGGCGCCGGGGGGGAGGTGCACCACGGCGAAGGAGCCCAGCGCGCCGTGGTGGAGCACATACGGGTCCGTGATCGGGAGGATGATCCGGCACCCCGTGCCGAGCCCGTCTGAAAGCAGGCGCTCCAGATAGACGACGTTCGGCGTCCCGTCCTGATCGTGCTTAGCGTTCATCCCGTGGTCCGCCGTCATCCCCACCACCGCGCCCAGCTCCAGCAACCGGCCCAGCTCGAGGTCGACCGCCTGGTAGAAGTCTAGCACCTCCTGCGCCCCCGGGGGATAGCGGTGCTGGAGGGTGTCCGCTAGCGCCAGGAAGAGGAGGTCCGCCCTCCGCTCGCGGAGGAGCGCCACCCCGGCTCGCAGCACGAAGAGGCTGGCGTCCGCGCTGTAGATGGACGGGGTGGGCGCGCCCACCAGCCGCTCCACCTCCCCTATCCCGTGCGTGTCCTCGCGCGCGTCCCCGGCCCGCTCCGCCGAGAAGGCGATCCCCCGCAACCCGGCCGAGAGGAGGTCGCGGAGCTTGTCCTTGGCAGTGACCATCGCCACCCGGCGCCCCGCGCGGGCGGCGGCCGCCAGGATCGTCTCCGCGCGGAGGTATGACGCGGAGTTCATCATCACTGCCTCATCCGTGGCCGGGTCCAGAAAGAAGTTCCCCGAGATACCGTGCACCGAGGGGGGCACACCGGTGACGAGCGAGGCGACGTTGACGTTGGTGAAGCTCGGCAGGGCGCTCCGTGCCAGCCCGCGGTAGGCGTGCCGGGCCAGCATCCGCCCCAGGTGCGGCATCCGGCCGAGCACCAGCGCGGAACTGAGATACTCGTCGGCGCACCCGTCCAGGCAGACCACCACCACCGGACGCGGCGGCGAAGCGTACCGGCGGCCGTTCGCGGTGAACGGCTCCGCGGCGATCCTCATCGGCGGCTATCGCCGGGAAAGGTGAACGTCCCGCCCGGCGGGCGTGCGCGCCGGGCGGACGGAGCGGACCCCGGGACGCAGCGCTACGATCGGGTCCACCCGGGAGGCTCGCAGGGCGGGGACCAGCCCCGCGGCCAGGCTGACCAGGAGGAAGATGGCCGAGGTCGCGACCACGCTCGCCAGGTTCACCCGTCCGAGCCCCACCATCACGCTCTCCAGCAGCCGGTTCACCGCCATCGCCCCTATCACGCCCACGATCAATCCCGCGAGGGTAAGGCGCAGCGTCCAGCCGAGGACCAACCCTACGATCTGTCCCTGGCGCGCGCCGACCGCCGAGCGGATCCCGATCTCCTGCGTCCTCCGCGCGATGCTGTACGCGACCACGCTGTAGACGCCCACCGCGCCCAGCACCACCCCGATGAGGGCGAGGATCCCCATGGCCACGCTGGTGAAGCGCTCGCGGGCGCTGAAGCTGGCCACGCGCTCCCGCAGGGTGGAGGCGTTGTAGACCGGGAGGGCGGGGTCGATCGCCGCGATGGCGCGGCGCACCGGAGAGAGCACCTCCGTGGGGTCGCCGCGCGTCTCCAGCACGAAGGTCATGTCGGTGAACTTGTGCTGCGTGTACGGGAGGTACCAGGCCGGCCCCACCTCGCTGGCGAGCTCGGAGTCGCGCACGTTCCCCACCACCCCCACCACGGTCAGCCACGGCTTGTCGGAGTCGTACGCCCCGCGCTTCACCCGCTTCCCGATCGGGCTGGTCCCCGGCCAGTACTGGCGGGCGAAGGCCTCGCTGACCACCGCGACGCCGGGGGCGTCGGCGTGGTCCGCGGCGCTCAGGGTGCGCCCCTCCAGCAGCGGGATCCCCATCGCCTCCAGGAACCCGGGCGACACCCGGTGCAGGATGGCACGCGTGACGTCCTGCTCGCTGGCGGGGGAGCGGCCCTCCACCGAGAAGGCCGAGGCCGTGGGGTTCTCGCCCAGCGGCAGGTAGCTGGAGGCAGCGGCCCGCGACACCCCGGGGATCTCCCCGAGCGACTCCAGGGCCCGCTGGACGAACTGGTTGCGCTGGTGCTCCTCCGGGTACATCCCCTCGCTGAGGGAGACGTCGAAGATGAGCCGGTCGTCGGAGCGGAACCCGAAGTCCACCTGCTGCAGGCGCTCGAACGCCTGCACTGCGAGGGTGGCGTTGATCACCAGCACGACGGCCAGGGCCACCTCCGATACCACCAGCGCACCCTGCAGGTGGCGCCCCTTGCGTCCCGTGCTGGCCTGTGTCCCTCCGTCCTCCTTGAGCGGGGACACCAGGTTGCCGGAGGTCCCCCGCACTGCGGGGACCACACCGAAAACGACGCCGCACGCCAGCGTCACCGCCAGGGTGAACGCTAGCACCGTCCCGTCCACGCCGATCTCCCGGAAGGCCGGCAGCTCCACGGGGCTCAGCGCCACCAGCAGCGGGAGCCCGATGCGCGCCAGGGCCACCCCCAGAACCCCCGAGGCCAGTGCGAGCACCACCCCCTCGCCCAGGAGCTGCCGCGCCAGCCTGCCGCGGGTGGCGCCCAGCGCGGAGCGCACGGCCATCTCTCGGCTGCGCTCGATGGCGCGGGACAGGAGGAGGTTGGCGGCGTTAACGCAGGCGATCAGAAGGACCAGCGCCACCGCCAAGGCAAGGAGGGAGAGAGACGGCCGGAGGTCGCCGACGAACTGCTCGCGCAGCGTGACAACGTCCACCCGCCACCCACCGTTGCTCGCGGGGTTCGTCCGGGCGAGCGAGGCGGCCACCGCCGCCATCTCCGCCTCGGCGCGCTCCACCGACACGCCGGGCTTGAGCCGCGCCACCGCCATCAGGTAGTGCTTGGTCCTGCGCTCGGTGTCGTGCCCGGAGAGGGCCAGCGGCACCCACAGCTCGGCTTCGCGGGGGAAGCGCAGGTCCCGCGGGAGGACCCCGACCACGGTGTGCGGGGCCCCGTTGAGCGTGACGGCGCGGCCGAGGACCCCCGGGTCCCCGCCGAAGCGCCGCTGCCAGAGGCCGTGGCTCAGCACAACCACGCGCTCGCCGCCGGGGGCGTCCTCCTGCGGGAGGAAGCCGCGGCCCAGGACAGGGGTGGCGCCCAGCACCCCGAAGACGTTCGCCGAGACAGCCGCCCCGGAGTAGCGCTCCGCCTCGCCGACCCCGCTGAGCGAGTAGTTCCCGGGCTCGACGGCGGCGATCCCGGTGAAGGACCTGCTCTGCTCCTGCCAACCCTGCAGGCTCACCGGGGTGGCGAAGAACGGGCCTCCCTCGGTCGCTCCCTCCTGGCTCTCCCAGAGCATCACCAGGCGCTCGTGCCCGGGGAATGGGAGGGGGCGCAGGGACACGCCGTAGATCACGCTGAAGACCGCCACGCTCGCTCCGATCGCCAGGGCCATGGAGACGAGGACGGGCACGACCACCCGTGGGGCGCGCAGCAGCTGGCGAAGGGGACTCCGGAGGTCCGGGTACATGGGACTCATCTCCTGTCGCGGTCCCGGTCTCAGGCGACGGGGGCGGCGGCCGGCCGCGCCCGCAGCCGCTCCGCCTCCCCGGCTTCGGAACGGCGGTTCTCGAGGAACGCCGCCAGGTTGCGGAGGTGGTGCGGGTTGTCCGGGTCAGCATCGACTGCGCGCCGGTACATCCGCTCAGCCCCGTCGGCGTCGCCGCGGACGTGCTCCAGGAACACGGCGAAGTTCCCCAGGTTGCGCGCGTTGTCGGGCTCCACCTCCAGGGCGCGGCGGTAGTACGCCTCCGCGCCATCGTGGTCCTGCCGCGCGTTCTTGAGGAACAGCGCGTAGTTGCCGAGGTTCTTGGCGTGCCGGGGGTTGGCCTTGATCGCGCGGCGGTAGAGCGCCTCCGCGCCGTCCAGGTCGCCTCGCACGCTCCTGAGGAAGATGGCGTAGTTCCCTAGCGCCTCGGCGTGGTCGGGGCGGACCTCCAGGGCCCGGCGGTAGTACTCCTCCGCGCGGTCGTGGTCGGCCCGGACGTTCTGTAGGAAGACCGCATACGTCCCTAGCGAACGGGGGTGCCGGGGCTCGGCCTCGATCGCGCGCAGGTAGAGCGGCTCCGCCTCCTCCGGGCAGCCGACCACGTTCTCCAGGAAGAGCCCGAAGTTGGTCAGCGTCCGGGCGTAGCGGCGGCCCATCCGAATCGGCGCGCCGGCCTCCGCCTTGGCGTCGTCGAACACCCAGTGGATGCGGTCGGTCCAGATCGCCAGGTGCCGGAGGGTGGTGGCGTGCTCCGGGTAGCGGTCGGAGAGCTCCACCAGGGCCACGGGGTCGTCGTAGCCGTCCAGGTAGCCGAAGCGCCGCATGGCCGGGAGCTCGGAGAGGACGATCAGGTGCTCCAGGTCCGGGGTCAGCTCGGGTGTCGCGCGGGTGCCGTTGACACGGGGAGTGGCGCGCAGCGCCGCCTCGTCGAACTCCTCCCCGGCCATGCGGAGCGCGCGGACCAGATCGTCGGCGAGCGACTCCTGCCGCCCCACGAAGTGGACCGGGTCGTCCGCCTGGCCGGCGTAGCGCGCGTAAGTGTCGGAGACCACGCCGGGGATGCGGGTCGCGGCGTTCCGCACGAACCCGCGGAAGGTGTCGCTCGCGCAGGTGCGGTCCAGCAGCAGGTGCGGCCGCCAGCCGTTCTTTTCCATCCGGTAGACGAAATATGAGCCGTACCAGGTCAGCGGGTTGCGCACGAAGCACGCGATAAAGCGGAAGCCACGCCCGTGCACCCCCAGGTCGCCGTGCCCGCGCCACTCCGGCGGGCCGACCTGCTCGCTGGGCACTCCGGCCCGCGCCACGGCTTCCCTCAGCCACTTGCTCCCCGTCTTGGGGACCTCCAGGAGGATCGAGTCGGTTCTCGGCAGGTAGATCGCCACGGCGGTCTCCGGGGTGCGGAGTGTGAGTGGAAAGGGATCCGGGCTATTATGCGGGGACTGCCCGCGCTGGCGCGGAACGGCGCAGCCAGGCGGAGAACCGCTCGGCAATCCGCTCCGGAGGGTCGCCCACCCGCGCGGTGGCTGGCCCGCGCTCCACCTTGACGACCAGCACCCGGGGGTGGGCCGCCGGGCGGTCGTCCGTCAGGAACGCCGCGACCTCCGCGGGGTCGCGCGCCACCGCGGTCGGGAGCCCCGCCGCCCGGGCGAGCTCCTCCAGGCGGAAGCCGTCGGGCTGGCTGGGCTGTCCGCCCGTGGACTCGTAGCAGCCGTTGTCGAACACCAGCAGCCGCAACGTCGGGGGGCCGTAGCGCCGGAGGCTCGCCAGGGTACCCAGGTTCATCAGCAGCGACCCGTCGCCCTCCAATGCGGTCACCCGGAGGTGCGGACAGCCTAGCGCGACCCCCAGCGCCAGGGGGGCCACGCTCCCCATCGACCCCATGCAGTAGAACGCCCGCTCCCGCAGTCCCTCGGTGAGTTCGTACAGGTCGCGGCTGAGATAGCCCAGGGCTGACACGAGGCAGTCGTGTTCCTGGAGGCTATCCACCACCTGCCGCAGGACGGCGCGCCGGTCGAGCATGGCGCTCACTCCTTGCCGCGTAGCTCGACAACCAGCCAACGGCTCCGGCGATCGAGCGCCTCCACGAAGCGCTCGACCCCGGACTCCGCACGCAGGTCGAGGCGGGTGCACCCGATCGCCTGCAGGGCGGCGCCGGTCCCCCTCGCGCTCGCCCGCTGAACGGGGTTGGGGTCCTCCGTGGTGCGGTCGCACACCAGGATCGGGAAGTAGATCCCGTACGCGTCGGCGAGAGTGAAGACCGCGTTCAGCGAGTTCCCCACCCCCGACTGTTGCATCAGCACGAGCGGGCGCTCCCCCGCCAGCGCCAGCCCCGCCGCGACCGCCACCGCCTCCTCCTCGCGGGTGGCATAGAGGCACCGACCGCGCTCCCCGTAGCGGTCGAAGAGCCGCGCCATCCCCGACACCGGGACGGTGAGGAGCCATCCGATCCCGGCGGCGTCCAGCGCCTCCGCCAGCGCTTCCCCCATATCGGACATCAAGCCTGTGTTTCCCAAGGTGTCCCGCCCGCGCGCCGGTCAGCGATCCGCCGCCGTCAGGCCGGTGAGGTCGAATACGTGATTCATGGAGACCAGCCGCGAGGCGACCTGCGCTGGATCCCCGGTGGTGCGGAGCACGCACAGCACCTCCTCCATGCTCTGGACGCTGGCCCGCAGCGCTTGGTTGGCGTAGATGACCATACGGAAGCCCAGCTCCGCCAGGTTGGAGAAGCGCACCTCCGGGGCCAGCGTAGGGATGACGATCAGCGGGCTCGGCCCGTCCCACGCCGCCACCATCCTCTCGTACTCGTCCAGCCGACCGTACTTGGAGTGCAGTAGGACCAGGTCCGCGCCGCTGTCCGCGTAGGCGCGGCCGCGCCGTACCGCCTTCTCCAGCGGCTCGCCCTGGATCAGGCTCTCGGTGCGGGCGATGACCACCGCCTCGGGCGCCGCCTGGTGGACGGCGTCCAGCTTCCGCCGGAAGTGGTCGATGGGGACGAGCGAGTTGCGACGCTCCTCGCAGAAGCTGTTAGACTTGGGGTAGACATTGTCCTCAATGCAGATCCCCTGCGCGCCGCGGTCCACTAGGTGCCGGACCAGGCGCCGGGTGGTGGGGAGGGAGCCGTACCCCTCGTCGCAGTCCACGATCACCGGGACGGAGGTGCCGTCCACCATTTCACCTACGCGCTCCACCAGCTCGGTGGTCGACATCACGTTCAGGTCCGGGAGCCCCAGCGAGGCGGAGATGCTGAAGCCGCCGGCCCAGACCGCGTCGTACCCGGCGCGCTCCACCAGCCTCGCGCTGAGCCCGTCGAAGGCACCCCCCACGCTCAGGCAGGTGCCGGTGGAGAGTGCCACCCGCAGGCTCTGCAGCGGGCCCGGCGCGGGGCGCGCCCCGACGTCCGCGATGCGGATCGCTTCGGCGGGGAGCGCCGGGGACGCGAGCCCCTCGGCGGCGGGGCGTTCTGTTGTGTTCACGCGGGACTCCGTTGACGAGGTTTACGGCTGTGACAGCGCCTCATGCGCTGGCTCCTGCGACCCGGGCCTGGCTCTCCAGAAGCTCGGCGTACCGGCCACCCGCCGCGGTCAGCGACAGGTGATCCCCCTCCTCCACGATCCTCCCGGCCTCCATCACCAGGATGCGATCGGCCTCTCGAATGGTGCTGAGGCGGTGCGCGACCACGATCCGCGAGCAGCGTAGCGACGCGAGAGCCCGCTGCACCTTGCGCTCGGTGACGGAGTCGAGCGCGCTGGTCGCCTCGTCCAGGGCCAGCACCTTCGGGCGGGTCAGCAGGGCCCGGGCGATGGCGAGGCGCTGCCGGGTCCCGCCCGAGAGCGACGCCCCGCGGTCCGCCACCGGGGTGTCGTAGCCCATGGGCATCCTCATGATCACCTCGTGGACGTGCGCGGCCCGGGCGGCGGCCACCACCGCGTCGAGGTCGGCCCCGGGGTCGGCCAGGGCGATGTTCTCGCGGATCGTGGTCCCGAAGATGAATGGGTCCTGGAGGACTACCCCGACCTGGCTGCGCACCGCGTGCAGGTCGAGGCTGGCCAGGTCGGCCCCGTCGTAGAGCACGCGGCCCGCACTGGGGGCGTAGAGCCCCAGGAGCAGCCCCACCATGGTGGACTTCCCCGCGCCCGAGGCCCCCACAATGGCCACGAACTCGCCCGGGTTCACCTCGAAGGAGACATCCGAGACCACGGGCGGGGCGAGCGGCCCGAAGCGGAAGGTCACCCCTTCCAGCGCCACCTGGCCGCCCAGCCGGACCACCCTGCGGCTCTCCTTCCCGTCCTCCTCGCGCGGCGTCTCCAGCACGTCGTTCAGCCGGTCCAGATAGGCGCCCAGGAGCTGCAGTTGGAAAGCGGTGGTGATGACCGCGGTGAGCGGCACCAGGAAACCTGCGGCCAGCGCGTAGAGGGCGAGCATGGTCCCCAGGCTCAACGCCCCGGTGAGCACCTGATGGGTGCCAAAGAGCAGCACCGCCAGCGGCGAGGCGACGGAGAGGGTCTCCAGCAGCGAGTTGACGTGCGCGTCCAGCCGGCCCCGGCGGAGGTTCACGTTCAGCACGTCCACGAACAGGTTCTCCCACCGCTCCACCGCCCGGTGCTCGGTGCCGCTCGCCTTGAGGGTGCCCACGGCGGCGAGCATCTCCACCTGGTAGCCGCGCGAACGTCCCTCGGCAGCGAGCGCCTGCGCCATGAGGTCCGCGCGCCGCCGCCGGGTGGCCAGGAAGACCGCGATCCGCAGCGCCGCCAACCCGAGCACCAGCAGCCCCATGCGCGGGTCGGCGATCAAAAGGAGCAGCAGGTAGATTCCGACCAGCGAGCCGTCCAGCAGCGCCGACAAGGCGCCGGCGGTCAGCATCTCGCGGATGGTGGCGTTGCTGGCGGTGCGCGTCAGCAGGTCCCCCGCCGAGCGCTCCGCGAAGAACGGGTAGGGGAGGGCCAGCAGGTGGCTGACGAACCCCCGCGTCAGTTCCGAGTCCAGACGCGTGCGCAGGTACACGAGGAGGTGCGCGCGGACCAGCGAGGCGAGGTACTGAAAAAGCACCAGGATGCCCGTCCCGACCGCCAGCAGCGTCGCCAGTCCCCAGTCGCGGCCGGGGATCACGCGGTCCACGATCAGCCCGGTCGCCACCGGGATTGCCAGCGCGATCACCTGGATGATCAGCGAAGCGGCGAAAAGGCGGTAGAACTCGCGCGAGTGCGTGAGCACCCGGCGCACGTATACCCCCACGCGGCTCGGCCCCCCGCCGCGCGGAGTGAACGACTGGTCGGGGTGGAAGGTGAGCGCGATCCCGGTGAAGGCGCGGCGCAGCTCATCGTCCGGGACGAAGCGCCGGCCATGGCTGGGGTCCACGATCTCCGCGCCGCCGGGCCGCCGCCGCTCCAGCACCACGAAGTGGTTGAACTCCCAGTGCAGGATGGAGCCGGGCTCCACGAACTCCAGCTCCTCTAGGGAGCGGACGCGGAGCCCGCGCCCCTGTAGGCCGTAAAGGCGCGCAGTGCGGAGCAGGCTGAGCGCGTCCACGCCATCGCGGGTGACGCCCGCGGCCGAACGCACCTCCTCGAACGGAACGTGCCTCCCGTGGTAGCGCAGCACCATGGCCAGGCATGCCGCCCCGCAGTCCGCGACGGCCATCTGCACGACCACCGGGACCGCGCGGCGGCGGAGCGGGTCCACCAGCGACGAGAGGAGCCGCGGGAGGCGCCGGCGGACGCGGAGCCCGGTCACGGGACGGAACCCGTGGAGGAGTGCGCGGGCGGGGGCCGGGAGGCCGGCTCCAGCCGCCAGCCGAGAGCCGCCGCCCCGGCCAGGGCGGCGACGAAGAGAGCCACCAGGAGCCAGAAGGCCCATCCCGCCCAGGCAGTGGAGAGGCGCAGCACCTCGCCGTGCCCGTTCCCGGCGACGTGGTGCTCGAGCGCCTCGGCGCGAAAGATCCCCGGGTTCACCGCCGGCTGGGCCGGGCCGGCGCGCCGCCGTGCGGCGCGGACAGCGAAGAGCTCGGCAGCGAGCCCGGCCTGCGCCGCCGCCAGCTCAACGATGGCCGCCTCCTCCGCCGTGAACGCCGCGGCCGGGGGGGAGCGGAAAACCGCGAGGGCGCCGCAGGTCCTCTCCCCGCGGCTCACGGGCACCACCAGTGCGGCCGGCGCGTCGTCCCGCCCCTGCGGGTCGTCGAGGGCGGGGAGCCAGCGCGGGTCCCGGGTCCCGGGCTCCATCGCAACGGTGCTCCCAGTCCGCACCGCGAACCCCGCGGCCCCCACGGCGGCGTGGTGCCACTCCTCCTCCGGCGCGTGCACCCCGACCCGCCGCAGCTCACCGCTCTCCGGCTCCAGCATCCAGAGGTGGACCCGGTCCACGCCGAGCAGCTCCCGCAGCTCCGCCTCCAGCGTCCCGGCGAGCTGCAGCAGGTCGCGCTCCCCCGCCAGGCGCCGCGCCAGTTCCAGCGCGCGGAGCCACCGCGCGGATGGGGCGGGCTCCGGCTCCATCTGCGTAGCCAGCGCCCTCAGGAGCGGCGCGAGGAGCTCGGGCGGGAGCGGCTCGGGGGTGGCGTACGCCACTACCCCCCGCCGGACCAGCGGCTCCACCGCGGGGGAGTGCGGGTCGAACCCCGACAGCACCAGGCGAGGGAGGTCGCGCGGGCTCCGGTCCATTAGGAGCACGGCGGCCGCCGGGGCGTGTTCGCCCAGGCACAGCAGGGAGACGTCGCCCGGCTCGCCTGGCGCGAAGGCGGCGGCAACTTCCGGCGTCGAGCGGAGCGAGACCGCCCCGGCGAGGCTGTCCCGGAGCGCCGCCTCGGTCTCCGGCGGATGACCGGCCAGCACCACCACGGGGAGCTGCGCCTCACCGCGCGGGCCGGCCGCCGGCCGGGGGTCGCCCCTGGTGGCAGCGGGGAGCGGGCTGTCGAGCACGCTCATGGGCATCCCGACAGCTGGGGCGCCGGGCGCGGGGGCATACGGGGCAAGCGGCACGTCGCGTAGAAAGGGTGAGCGATGCGGGCCGGGGACGAGGTCCCGTTCCGTGGATCGCAGGCTCTCCGACACTACCTATCAGTGGCAGTTACACGAGCGCGTAGCCCGAGCCGCCACGGACCTGGAGCAAGTCAACGGCGCTCACCGTCTCGGGCACGGCCAGGCGCGGGCTCTCGAGGATCTGGCGGGCCTCCTCGAGGCCGATCCCGGCCCTCTCCGCCAGCTCAGCGGTGAGGTTGGAGTGCTGCATGGCGCACCTCCGGTAATGAAGAGTGGAAGCGGAGCCGCATTACCACTGTAGGCGTCTTATGTATGATCTGTCAAGGAGAAATTTTGGAGCGGCACCTGGTCAGCCAGCATGGCCTGGCGCCTCCCGTCCGGAGCGTCTCGACGCCGGGCGCGGGACAGAGCCGTCGCGCAGGATCAAGCTACCTTCTCGGCGACGCAGAGATGAGGCTTGACGGCACAGCCGAAGTGAACGCAGGCGCGCCGCTCCAACTTGCCGAAGCCGATGAGTCCGTTGGGCTCGGCTGCTGCACGCCTGCCGTGCCTCCACTTCGGTTCGATCGGGTTCGCCATGGGCTCTTCGAGAGCAGCTAGCAGGCGACGATCTGCGCGTGGTGCAACGTGAAGGCGTCCGAGGAGTGAAGCCCCGTCTCGATCGCGCGCCGCTCTTCCGCCGCAAGTGCTCGTACATACTTGGGTTGCTTCATGCGTACGAAGCATACAACCCGAGCACCTGCATTGAAGCCGCACTAGGGGGCCTCGACCGCGAAACGGCGGCACTTGCCGCCCGGGCCGACGAGGCGTGGGACAGCCTCCAGCTCCAGCTCCACCTCTCCCAGCTGGCGGCGGAGCGACTCGCGCAGAGGGAGGTCGATTTCCGCGGCGGGGCCCGCGGCCACGAACCGGACCAGGAAGCGCGCGTCGCCCCGCTGGACGACCTGGAACCCGCGGACCGGAAGCGCGGTGAAGAGCGGCTCCAGGCGTCGCGGATCGAATCGCTCCTCCCGCGGCGTCCGGAACCAGCGCGCCTCGCGCCCGGGGAACTCCACGAGCGACGGCCCTGAGTAACCGCACGCGCAGGCCGCCTCCCGGAGCGTGCCGCAGTCCCCGGTGCGGTAGTGCACGAAGGGCATCCCCCAGTTCAGCTTGTTAGTGAGCACAAGCTCGCCGGTCCCCTCGCGCGCGAGGCGCCCGTCGTCCCCTAGCACCTCCAGCTCCACCCGGTCCCCGCGGAGGTGCAGCCCACAGCGGTGCGGGCACTCCGACGCCACCAGCCCGCCTTCGGTCGAGGCGTACGAGTCGAGCACCGCGCACCCGAACCACTCCTCCAGGCGGCGGCGGTCGTCCGGGAACAGGTTCTCGCCGGCGGTGATGAGAGTGAGCGGGCGGATCCGCGGAGTGCCGTCCAGGCGCTCCTCCACCTCCGCCAGATCTAGGAGGTAGGTGGGCTTTCCGTAGAGCATTGGGGGCGGCGCGGCCCGGAGCTCGCTCACCGCGGCGGCGTCCTCTTCAGCGCTACGGCCGACCACCAGCCGCCGGAACGAGGCGCCATGCAGTGAGATGACCGGGACCTCCGTCCGCAGCTGATGCGGCTTGTTGGTGACCAGCGTGATCCCCACCTCGCCGGGGCGCAGGGCGTCGCGGACGCGGTGGATGTCCGCGTACTCCCCGTAGATCGCGTCGTTGATGTGAAAGAAGGTAGGTTGGTCGAGGAGCACGGTGAGCGGGGTGCCCGTGGTCCCGCTGGTGGTGCGCGGGAGCAGGGGGGGCGCCCCCTCCGGCGGCTCGGCGCGGAACTCCGCGCGGCCCAGCACCCGCTCGGCGCGCCCAGTCAGGGGGAAGTCGTCGCTGGAGGGGGGCTGGCCGGACCCGAAAAGGCGTTGGTAATACGGGACGGCGCGGGCGACGTGCGCGAGGAACCGCTCGCGGCCGTCCTCCGCGGCGAGCAGCTGCATCCGCTCCGTCCAGTAGTCGTGGGCGCGCAACGATGCGAGAAGCTCCAGCGCGGTGTCGCGGGGAGTGGTCTGGTTCCTCTGCATGGGTCCGTTCCGCGGGCCAGGGGTGGCGCGCCGGGAGGGCGTGACGGGTGGGAGCCCCGGGAAGTGGGGGCCTCACGACATCCTGCGGTCACTGCATCCGGGGTTTACAGCACCGCGCCGGTGCCGTTGCCACCACGGACGTCGAGCAGGTCCTCCTCCGAGAGCACCTCGGGAACGGCGACGTCGTTGAGGATCTGCTTCGCCTCCTCGAGCGCGATCCCCGCCTTCTCCGCGAGCTCGGTCGTCAGGTTCCGCATGACACACCCTCCAGTAAAGAGTGAAAGTGAAAACCGCACCACCATGATACTCTTCCCGACAGGCACGGTCAAGGAAATCGATTCAGCTCGAACGCGCGCTTCGGATGTGACAGCTTACGGGGGGGGTCGTTGCTCCGGCCAGCACGGCGAGCACCCGCTCCTCCACCTCCACCGGAGGGGCCGAGATGCGCAGCCCGGCCGGCCAGTTGCGGGGATAGTGCCGCAGTTCGCGCACGGCTGCCACTTGGATCCCGTCCTTCCGCAGGGCGTCCGCCAGGACGTCCGCCTCCGGGTGCTCCACGCACACATAGTTGGCGGCGGAGGGCCAGACGCGCAGCCCCCCGCCCTCCGAGCCCAGCCGGGCTACGAGCCGGTCCCGCGCGGCCCGGGCCGAGTCGATGGAGCGGAGGACGGGCCCCGGGTCCCGGAGCAGGGCGCAGGCCACGCGCTGGCCCAGCTCCCCCACGTTGTAGGGGAGGAGGTAGTCGCGCTGCAGGCGGTGCGGCACCCGCGCCGACAGGGCGTATCCCACGCGCAGGTTCGCCATGCCCCACGCCTTGGAGAAGGTGCGGGTCAGGATCAGGTTCGGGTGCTCGGCGAGAATGTGGGCCAGCCCGGCCGGGGCGAACTCCACGTATGCCTCGTCCACCACCACCGGTCCCGGGGCCATCTCCAGCAGCGCCCGCACCTCCTCCTCCGGGAAGGCGTAGCCGAGCGGGTTGCGCGGGGAGGAGAGCACCACCAGCGAGTCAGAGCGGAGCGGGAGCGCCGCGAGCGCGGGGAGGAGGTCCGCAGGCTCCCGCACCTCCACCGCGCGGTACCGGCGCCCGTCGCGCTCGGCCACTAACCGGGCCATGTGGAAGTTGGGGACCACGTCCACGATCTCGTGCCCGGAATGGAAGCGGAGGACGGCTTCCAGCACCTGGCTGCTCCCCGCGCCCACCAGCACCCGGTCCGGATCCACCCCATGGCGGCCGGCGAGCGCCTCGGCGAGCGGCCGGGAGTCGATGGGTCCCTTGCGGGTGAAGTCGATCCGCTCCGCCTCCTGCACCGCGATCTCCTGGACGTACGCCTCGTCCAGGAACTGGTTCCCGGTCCAACTCAGGTCCCATTCGGCAGCGCACATGGACTCTCTCCGGTCATGGATCGTCGGGGGGCGTCCCGGGGGCGCCGAGTGGGGCTCCCCGAAACGTGGCGGAAAATCCCGGCCGACTCGGACCGCGAAAGCCCCGGGGCGTGCATGCGTCTCGGGGCCTTCGGGTCGGCGGGCGGGCTACTTGGTGTCGTGGACGCCGATCTTCTCCGGGACGTACCAGGGTGCGTCGCGCGCCGTCTCGTGGACCCGGTCGGCGACCCCGAGGACCAGGGCGAACAGCGCCATGCGGATCGGGATGCCGTTGTCGGTCTGCCGGAAGATCGCCAGCTCGGGGCGGTGGTTCAGGTCCTCGTCCAGCTCGCGCGCGCCGTGCCGGCTGTCGCGGGGGAGCGGGTGCATCAGGATCGTCCCCGGCTTGCAGTACTTCTCGTAGATGGCGTTGTTGAGGACGTAGTACCCCAGGAACTTGCCGGCCTCCTCCTCGGTGGTGAACCGCTCCTGCTGAAGCCGGGTGACGTAGACCACGTCCACGTCCGAGATCCCCTCGTGCATATCGGTGGTCTGGACCACCGCGTGTCCCCGGTTCCTGGCCTGCTCCACCAGCGCCTCGGGCATCTGCAGTTCCTGCGGCGCGATGAAGACGAAGTCGATGTTCTCGAAGAGCGACAGCAGCTTGGTCAGCGAGTGCACCGTACGGCCGTAGCGCAGGTCGCCCACCATCGCGACGCGGGTCCGGTCGAGCTGGTTGAGATCCCGTCCCAACTCCTTGCGGATAGTGTAGAGGTCCAAGAGAGCCTGCGTGGGGTGCTCGCCGGGGCCGTCGCCGCCGTTGATCACCGGGATATGCGTGGCCTCCGCGAACTCCCGGACCGCGCCCTCCACGGGGTGGCGCATCACCATCACGTCCACGTACCCGCCGACCACCCGGCTGGTGTCGTAGACGGACTCCCCTTTGGACATGGAGGAGAACTGGAAGCCTACGGTGTCGCGGACGGCGCCGCCGAGTCGGTCGAACGCCGCGCCGAAGCTGATGCGCGAGCGGGTGCTCGGTTCGAAGAAGAGGTTCCCCAGAGTCGCGCCCTCCAGGACGCGGGTGATCTTCTGCCGGCGCGCGTAGGGCTCCATTTCCCGCGCGGTCCGGAAGATGACGTCGATGTCCGAGCGGCTGAACTGGTCGATCGAGAGAATGTGGGAGCCCCGGAATTCCATAGCCAGTCGTCCGTTGGGGTGAGCATCGCGAAGGGCGCTCCCTGGCGGTCCGAACGATCCGGCGGCGCAGTTCGGGGTGGCGGGAGCGCGATATGTTAGCCCCCGCGTCCCCGGGGTGTCAAGCCGACCGCCTGGCGGCCGGGAGTGGCTCCACGGCAGACGGTCCGGCGGCGCTGGCAGCCGCCGGCAGGGGGAGACCGAGCACCCCACCCAGGGCGTCCCGCACCTGGTCCCGGTCCTCGGGGTCCACCACCAACGGGAGCTCCAGCCGCTGCGCTAGCGCGTGCTGGTTCTGCCGCATGCTGGCGACCACCACTCGCGTCATCCCCGAGCGGCCGAGGATCTCCAGTCCGGCGATCGCCCCCAGGGCGTCGTTGACCACGTACACCATGGGGGCGGCACGGCGGCCCGCGACCTCCACCGCGGTGGGGGCGCCCGCCTCCAGGAGGTCACCGCCCATCTCCACGAATACCACGTCGGCGCGGCGCGCGGCCGCGTCGACCAACTCTTCCAGCACGGAGCGGTAGGTGTCCGGGTCCAGGTTGTAGGTGGAGGGCCACCCGGCCTCCACGAAGTCCGTGACGTAGTGCGCGCCGGCGTCGGCGTAGCGCAGCAGGTCGCGGAGCCGGCCGGTGCCGCATGCCTTGATGGCGGCCACGCGCAACCCTGGGGCGTCCTGCCGGATGGCCTGGATCGCCTCGCACACGAATGTGGTCTTCCCCGCCTCGGCCGAGCTGCCGGTGACGAATACGGGTGCCCCGTCGGGAGCGCTCCCCTCCGGCGCCGGGGGCACGCACTGCCCCTCACGAAGGTTCGCCGCGACTCCACCCCCCAGCGAGAAGAAGCCGACCACCTCCATGGGAAGCGCTCGGCCGCCGTAGTACCTGGGGGTGAAGGTGACGGTGCCCAGGAGCCCCCCCACGGCCGCCAGCTCGACCACGTCCCCGGCGCAGAGCGGCCCCGCCGGGACAATCGAGACTAGGTTGGTCCCCGACTTGCGCGTGCCGAGCACCCCCACCACCACGTCGCCTTGGTACAACCGCACCTCGCGCCCGGAGGGGTCCTCCATCTGCCGGTACGCCCCCTCGCTGGAGAGGGCCCGCGCAATCACCAGGTCGCCCTCGCGCGGGCGGTCGATCACCGAAAGGACGGTTGCGTGCCGGAGGAGACGCTCACGGAACCCGGCGCTGCGGACGTTGGAGCACCACAGCTTGATGGGCAAGGGCATCTGGGATTCCCAGGCTGGAAGCGGAGGAGCGGGAGACAGCGGAAGCCGGGGGAGCCCGGCTTCCGCGACCCGTGGTCGGGCATGACCGCCGCGCCGGATCAGCCGACCGTGACGCTCCACAGCTCGCGCGGATTCAGTTTCCGCTCTCCATTCTCCTCGCGCGCGGACACGATGGACCGGCGACCGTGCCCGAAGCGGTTGTTGTCGACCAGCACCAGGTCCCCGCCGTCCATGGAGTAGCTGGCGCACACCGCGGGGTCGTTGGCGGCCTCGTAGAAGCGGGAAAGCGCGCCCATGTAGGCGTCGAAGTCGGGCACCTGCTCGCGGATGAGCTCCGTCTTCTGCATGATGTCCACCTTCAGGCGGACGCCCACGTCGTCGGCGTCCTCGGCGTCGTGAAGCGGGTAGATCAGGGGGAGGTCGGAGATCTCCTCTACCACGTTGTTGGCGGGGAAGCTGATCGGCGTCTGCGACAGGAGGGAGATGGCCGCCTCCGCCTGCTCTGGATCGCGGGAGCGCATCAGCCGCAGGACGTCGCGCCAGCGCACCATGATCGACTCGCCGTTGCTCCCCTCCGGCTCGTCGCGCCAGCCGGGCTCAACCATCAACATGGAGAAATACGGGGGGCGGTCCTTGCGCCAGGAGCGGGCGGAGTGCGCGTACAGCGGCCCGCCGCGCTCATGCACGAACTTGCCGCCCCCATCCCGTTCGATGTAGCGGACCTGGTTGATGCAGGGGTGCAGCTGATAGCTCTCCACTCCCGACTTGCTGCCGTAGTTGGGGAGCGGCTCACCGAAGCAGGAGAGAAAGCCGATGTAGGCGTCCGGCTGCGTTGGGAAGTTGCGAACGTAGACTGCGTGATGTGCGGGGAAGCGCTCCTTCGCCTCGGTGGCGATCTCCTCAACGGACTTCCCGGCCCCGTCGATCTCCGCCCCATATAGATCATCCTTGGTGACCGGACCGAAGGTGGGGGCCTGGGGAGTTGTAACAGCCACCATAGGTTCCTCCGGGAGCAGGGGGAGGTCTCCCGGAGCGGGAGTGCTACGGGGACATGAAGCAAATTATTCGCTCGGTTCCCGCCTTGTCAAGGAAATCTTCCGTGATCCTACAGTCGCAGTTGCAAGTCCATGCGGCGTAGCCTCCTGCGATAGTCGGAAGCTTTCGCTTGCTCCTGGTGGCGATACCGCCATGTAGACCACCTCAGCACCGCGACCACTGCGAAGGGCTTGCTCCAGGCGATCTGTCGCAGGAGACGCCGTTTTCAGGTAAACCGAGAGGGATCAGACCCGGAGCATGGAGCCCCCCCTTGTCTGCCGTCAGTACGCGTTCCTGCGCATGTGACGACGAGGAAGGTATGCGTCAGGAGCGAGAGTGTGATGTGGCAGTACCACCCACTCCAGCTCGGCACCTCATACTCGTCCAGCCCGCCCTCTTGCTTGGCGCCCTCGAAGGCGGGCCCGATCGTGCATCGGCGGCCTGCGATGCGGATGAGTTCCTCCAGCGAAGTGCCTGCCGGGGCGAAGGCGACGTAGTAGGCCCTCTCAGTCGGATCCTCCAGTTTACGCCGCACCAGCAGCCAGTGCTCCCACTCGGGCTCGGCCATCCGGAAGAGCGGCGCCCTAGTGGTCTGAGTTAGAGATTCTCTGGCAGAAGCGGGCAACACTTTGGAGAATCTCGTCGGCGGTCTTGGTCCAGATGAACGGCTTGGGGTGTTCGTTCGTGGCGCCGACGTAGCGATGAATCGCTTGCTCCAAGGCATCGATGCTGGGGTGAACCCCGCGCTTGAGCTGCTTGGACGTCAGGAGCGCGAACCAGACTTCGACCAGGTTGAGCCAGGA
>DASYWD010000621.1 GCA_035936415.1 Longimicrobiaceae bacterium | reverse complement strand
CGCCGCGGGCGTCCAGGGCGGCCACCCAGCGGCCGTCCTCCGCGTCCAGGGCGACTTCGCGCACCACGGGGGCGCGGGGGAGGACCCCGTCCGGGTCGTCCACCACGCGCGGGTCGCCGCCCTGCGCCTCCACCAGATCCGCGAAGGCTTCCGCGGCGCGGCCGGAGGCGCGCAGCTCCGCCATGCGCGCGTGGGCCTCGCTCTCGCTCGCCGCCAGGCCGGCGAGGACGAGCAGGTGCATGCCCAGCTCCACGGTGAGCTCCCACAGGTCGGGGGGGCCGCCGCCGCGCAGCGTGTCGATCGCCTCGCGCACCTCCAGCGCGTTCCCCACGGCCCGGCCCAGCGGCTCCTCCATGGGGCTCAGCACCGCGCGCGTGCGCCGGCCCGCCCCCTCGCCGATGCGCACCAGGGCGTCCGCCAGCTCGCGGGCCGCTTCGAGCGTGGTCATGAAGGCGCCGGCGCCCCACTTCACGTCGAGCACCAGCGTCCGCGCGCCGCCGGCCAGCTTCTTGGACATGATGCTCCCGGCGATCAGCGGGACCGACTCCACCGTCCCCGTGACGTCGCGCAGGGCGTACAGGTCGCGGTCCGCGGGGACCAGCTCCGGGCTCTGCCCCACCAGCGCGCACCCGATCCGCTCCACCTGGGCGCGCATCTCCTCCAGACCCAGGCTCACCCGGAAGCCGGGGATGGCCTCCAGCTTGTCCAGCGTCCCGCCGGTGTGGCCCAGGCCGCGGCCGGACATCTTCACGAACGCCGCCCCTGCCGCGGCCATCAGCGGCACCAGCACCAGCGAGGTCTTGTCGCCCACGCCTCCGGTGCTGTGCTTGTCCACCGTGGGCCGGTCCAGCCCGCTCCAGTCCAGGGCGGCCCCGCTCTCCACCATAGCGCGGGTGAGCGCCAGCGTCTCCGCTTCGGTCATCCCGCGCCAGACCACCGCCATCAGCCAGGCGGACACCTGGTAGTCCGGGATGCGCTTCGCAACGAACCCCTCCAGGAGGAAGCCGATCTCCTCCGGCGTCAGCTCGCCCCCGCGCTTCTTCCGGTCGATCAGCGCGACGACGCTCCGCTCGCCGCTCATCCGAGGGGCTCCGCGGCGCCCAGCCGGGTCTCGTCGAAGGCGCCGGGAAGCAGCTCCCGCATGCTGGCCGCCGTGTAGCCCTCTCCCTCCGGCGTCACCACCACCATGTCCGGCCCGAACTCGTAGAGCACCTGCCGGCACGAGCCGCAGGGGGCGAGGGGGACGTCGTCCTGCGGGCCCACCACCGCCACGGCGCGGAAGCGGCGCACCCCCTCCGACACCGCCTTTCCCACCGCCACCCGCTCCGCGCAGTTGGTGAGGCCGTACGAGGCGTTCTCCACGTTGCAGCCGGTGAACACCTCGCCGCTCTCCGCGAGGAGCGCGGCGCCCACGGTGAAGCGGGAGTAGGGGACGTAGGCGTGGGCGCGCACCTCGCGGGCGCGGCGGAGGAGCATCTCCGCCGTTTCGGCCGGGAGGGGCTGGGGCTGGGTGTCGCTCAAGGCTCGGTTCCGCGGCTGTGTCGACTACGCGGGGCGGGCGCCGCCGCGCGGGAAGCCAATATACGCGCGGCGGGCAACGGCGCGCACCGGCGGCTCCGCTCGGGAGCCCGTTCGGATGTCCGCGGGGACCCATTACCGCACCTGCCCGGGCGCTCGCATGCCGATCCGGGTCCCCGCGCGAACCGAATGCAGAAAGGCACCGGGCGGGGTGTTTCCCGCCGGGTGCCTCGATGTCGGGCCGCACTGTGACGTGTCTCCGGGGGCGCTCGGGTCCCGGGTGTCCACGTCGTCCACTTTGTGTCGCGGGGCCCGGGTCCGGGGCCCGCCGCACCTTTCCCGCCTCCGTGCTCCGCAATATCGCCGCCGCGTGCCTGGTGCCAATGTATCTCCCCGCGGGGGAAACCTCAACAGGGAGCGATGATGGAGCGAACGTACCCACTTCGCCGGACAGGTGTGGCCCCCGGCAGGGACCGGGGCTTCGACCGCCTGGCCGATGCATGGATGCTGGAGGAGCTTCGCCAGGCGCTCCGGCGTGAGCTGCGCACCCACGGTGGGCAGGCGGCGGTCGCCCGCAGCATCGGCGTGAGCCGGTCCGTGGTGAGGAAGTTCCTGGAGATGCGGAGCGTGCCGGAGCCGCGCCACCTGGACCGCCTGCGTGACTGGGCCGCGGACCGCCCGTACGCCGAGACGCCGCTGCCCGTCGTAAGCCTGGCCGTGCTGGTGGACGGCCTGCCGGCCGGCGCGCGGCACCGGGCGCGGCGGGAGCTGGCCGGGTGTCTTGCGTGCATCTACCAGCAGTCGGGCGAGGAGGTGCCCGCGTGGCTTGCGCTGGAGGTCGAGGACCGCCGGAGGCACCCGTGAGAACGCAGGGCACGCCGGGCGGGGCGAGCCCGCCGCCGGCACCACGCGATACCGCGGCCGAGCGCGCTCCGTGCCCGCCCGGGAGGCACAGTCTTCCGCCCGACGTTCGCATGGTGCGGTGGGACGGGCCGAGGCTGCTGCTGGTTTCCGGCGGGTAGTCGGTCCAGCATCGCGAGGGTGGCGCCGTGTCTACAGTGTCCGTTATCCTCTTGGACCGTCAGCGTCCTTCACCCGTAGGTTGACCGAGCGATGGAGCAGAAGAAGAGCAAGCGCGCACCCCGGCCGCGCACCCTTCCGCCGGTGCCGCAATGGCTGCCGGAGCACAGGATGGCCGAGGATGCATGCGCGATAGGAGACGACATCGTAGCACTCGCGTTGCTCCGCGCGCTCCGGGATCTGCGCCTGTGGGAGATGTCCCCGCCCGGGGAGCGGCAGTGGTTACTCCTTCCGCCGAGCCGCGACCGGATCGAGGCGATCGAGCACGTGTCTCAGGAAGCCAGAGGAATCGCGGAGGCACTCCAGGACCTCTCCGTGATGCGCTCAGATCCGGAGTGCGTCAGGCCCGCACAGCTGAGCGCGGCCTGCCGGTGTATCTCTCGTTGGGCTGATCGGCAGTCCCTGGCCCACACCGGGCTGCTATTCGCGGAGGCTGCGGCGCGTGTCGATGCGGGCGCTGCGGTTCGTGCGAGGGAGGCGGGTCGAGCTGCCAGGCGGGTGGGGGCGCCGGATCGCTCCGAGAGCTGGCTCGATCGCGCCATCCGGATCGCCGGACGCGATGGGAACCGCAATCGCATAGAGTTGATCCGGGCGCTGCTTTCCTATGGGAGCCTCCTGCGAGAGCAACGGAAGCACGACGAGGCCCGTTCCGTCCTGAGTCGTGCTGCACGGCTGGCGGCCTCCACTCGCCGTCACCGGGTCGCCGCAGAGACACAGCACGACCTGCTGGGGCTGGCGATCGAGGCAGGCACGTACGCGGAATCCGAGCGCCACGTGCTGGAGGCGCTCCGTCACTATCCCATCCACCACCCGGCGGTTCCAGCACTCGTACACGACTGGAGTTTTCTGCTCGTGCGCCTTGGGCTGTATCGGCAGGCCCAGCCCCTCGTCGAGGCGGTTCTTCCCCAGTGTCAGCACCCGGGTCTGAAACTGCTCGTCTGGGGCATGACTGGCCTGGTTGCGGCTGCAGCGGGGGACCGACAGCGATACGATCTGGCGGTTTCGCATGTCCGCACCCTCGCGAGCCGGACGCAGGAATTCGCGGCAGCGGCCCACGGAAATCTGGCTCAGGGAGCCCGCTTTTGGAGAGAGTGGGATCTGGCGAGATCACTTGCCACGCATGCCATCGACATTTCGAAGGATCGGCGAGAGCTGGAGGTGGAGTACGACGTTCGGGAGTTCCTAGCGGGCATTGAGGCACGGGAACCCCCTTCACCTCGCGGAGGGCTCCCGGCCAGCAATCGGATCGATGGTGTCGCTGGACAGATGCTCAGCCTGCTGGACGCACGGAAGCGGCCTCCGAGGCGCCCAGTTCAAATTGACAAGGAAGAGGCAGACGATTCATTCGACTCGTCGCCTGAGTAGCTGATCGCTAGTTCATCAGCCCACGCATGGGGACCTCCTAAAAGGCGGGAGCATGGGTGAACGACTGATGCTATGTGTGTAGTACATAAGATGCCAGAAGCATCCGGCAAATAGAAGAAGACACCACACTCCGGGTTTTCGCAGCGTATCGAAGGTGCCGTAACTTGGCGCCATGACGACCGAACGGGATTCGATCACGCTTCGATACCTGCGCTATCTCGCCCTGCGCGAGGGCGGATACGTACGCCGGGGGGTGCCGGGCTGGGCGCTGCGGCAGGACATCGAGCGGGAGACGAAGCTGTGGATTCCGGAGCGCCTGTCGCTGCTGCACCAGCGCGGGTTGCTCGACCGCGAAGACGTCCGCGCCCCTCGCCTGAAGCGCCCGGTCTGGATCTACCGGATCAACCAGCTCGGAGCCGACCGTGCGGCCCGGGAGCTGGAGCTGCCCCGGCGGATCGTGCTTCGCCCGTTGCGCCTCGCAGCGCGCGACACCGACGCCGCCATCTACATCCCCGAGGGGGCACGCCTGGCGTTGCGGGAGCTGCGCCGCGCCATGGACATGCGTGTGGAATCCCTGTACATCGCCGATGAACCCGGCTGGCGGAGCGTGGAGGAACTGCGCGCGCAGATCCTGGGGGACAAGGAGGAAGGGCAGGGCTGGGAGCCGCGCAGCCGGCGCGGACCCAGGGAGGCCGCTGAGGAGGAGGAAAACGACGAGGCGGAGCTGCGGTGCCGCGAGCCGTGGATGGGCGAATCGGCCGGCTGGGTGGACCGGGCCGTCGCGGAGGGGCGAGGGGAAGGGTGGGATGGCCTGTACGGCAGCATGCCGCTCCCCCCGCGGGAGCGCACACCGGGCCCGGACGACCTGGCGTGGCTGGTGCGCGCCGGGCTCGCGCAGAAGTGGGTCGTGTATCCCGGCCGGCGCGGAGTGCCGATCTACCGGATCACCGCGCTGGGCGGCGTCGCGATCCCGCTGGAGTGGCGGGACCCGCGGTAGGGCGTACGGCAGTTGTCAGAGCGGTTTCCGCGTGCGTCGGCAGCTCCGGCGGACCCCCTCCCCCGGCCCCTCCCCCAACGCTAGGGGAGGGCTGACAGCTCCGGGCAGTTCATCCCCTCTCCCAAACTTGGGAGAGGGTGGCTGAGTAGCCCCCGCTGGCGGTACCAGTGGTTATGGGAGTGCTGGTTGTAAAACGTTCTTCATCTTCCCCTCAGCAGGGGGAGTCGGCGAAGGCCGGAGCGCCGCAGGCGCAGAGGCCACGTTGGCCGGCTCCCACTGCGC
>DASYWD010000620.1 GCA_035936415.1 Longimicrobiaceae bacterium | reverse complement strand
GCCTCAAGGTGTGCGGCATCACCCGCCGCGCCGACGCTGAAGCGGCGGCGGCGGAGGGCGCGGCCTACCTGGGGGTGGTGCTCGCGCCTGGCGGGAAGCGCACCGTCGGCGCGGAGGCGGCAGGGGAACTCCTCGCCGGGCTAGGTGTCCTCCGGGTGGGCGTCTTCGTGGACGCCGGCGCGGAGGAGCTGCGGCGGGCGGGCGAGGCGGCCGGTCTCGACGTCCTGCAGCTTCACGGCGACGAGCCACCGGAGCTGCTCCGGGAGCTGCGCGCCGAGGGGCGCTGGAGGGTGTGGAAGGCGCTCCGTCCACGCGCCGGCGACGAGTTCCGCTCCGGCGTGGAGCGCTACGCCGCCGACGCGGACGCCCTGCTCCTGGACGGCTTCTCCCCGGGGGCGCACGGCGGCACCGGCGTCCGCTTCCCGTGGGAAGAGGTGGCCGCGCTCCGCGGCCTCCTCCCCGACGGGGTGCCGCTGGTGGCGGCGGGAGGGATGCGGGCGGAGAACGTCGCCCGCGCCGTCGCCCTCCTCCGGCCCGACGTCGTGGACGTCAGCTCCGGGGTGGAGTCCGCCCCCGGGATCAAGGACCCCCGGGCGCTCCGGGAATTCGCGGCCGCGCTCCGCCGGCCCCCGCACGAGCCACGCAGGTAAGCTGCCGATGTCTTCTTCCGCCGCATCCGCGACCCCGGCCGGCGCGCCGGGCCGCTTCGGGACCTACGGGGGACGCTTCGTCCCCGAGACGCTCATCACCGCCCTCGACGAGCTGGCGGCCACCTACGCCCAGGCCTCCGCCGACCCGGCGTTCTGGGCGGAGCTGGGCGCCCTCTGGCGCGACTACGTGGGCCGTCCCACCCCGCTCTACCGGGCGCACCGCCTGGGCGAGGCGGCGGGGGGCGCGACGGTGTACCTGAAGCGCGAGGACCTGAACCACACCGGCGCGCACAAGATCAACAACTCGCTGGGGCAGGTCCTCCTCGCCCGCCGCATGGGGAAGGGGCGGATCATCGCCGAGACCGGGGCGGGCCAGCACGGCGTAGCCACGGCCACCGCCTGCGCCCTCTTCGGGCTCCCCTGCGTGGTCTACATGGGGGAGGAGGACATCCGCCGGCAGGCGCTCAACGTCTACCGCATGCGCCTGCTGGGCGCGGAGGTGCTGCCGGTCACCAGCGGCACCCGCACCCTCAAGGACGCCGGCAACGAGGCCATGCGCGACTGGGTCACCAACGTCCGCGACACGCACTACGTCCTGGGCTCCGCGGTGGGGCCGGACCCCTTCCCCCGCATGGTGCGCGACTTCCAGTCCGTGATCGGCCGCGAGGCGCGCGCGCAGGTGCTCGAGGCGGAGGGGCGGCTCCCGGCCGCGGTGGTCGCCTGCATCGGCGGGGGCTCCAACGCCATCGGGACGTTCCACCCCTTCCTGGACGACGAGGGCGTGGAGCTGGTGGGGGTGGAGGCGGCGGGGGAGGGGGTGCACACCGGCCGTCACGCTGCCACGCTCACCCACGGTGCCCCCGGCGTCTTCCAGGGGAGCCGCTCCTACCTGCTGCAGGACGACGCCGGGCAGGTGCAGGAGGCGCACTCCGTCTCCGCGGGGCTCGACTACCCCGGCGTGGGACCGGAGCACTCGCACCTCAAGGACTCCGGCCGCGCGAAGTACGTCTCGGTGACCGACGCCGAGGCGCTGGAGGCCTTCGGGCGGCTGGCGCGGCTGGAGGGGATCATCCCCGCGCTGGAGAGCGCCCACGCCATCGCCCACCTCCTCCGCGACGGGGCCCGGTGGGCCGGGGCCGGTCCGGTGGTGGTCTGCCTCAGCGGGCGCGGCGACAAGGACGTGGCGCAGGTGGCCGAGCTCACCGGCGGTGCCGCCTGACCCGCCCCGTATGAGCCTCCACGCCCCGCTGATGGACGCACGGCCCGCGCCGGACCTCCCCCCGCCCGTGGAGCGGGAGGCGGTGCAGGAGCTGGTACGCGACCTGGGGCGCTCGCTCCGCGTGCACCTCCTCTACGAGGGGAACAACGCGGCGGTCGAGCGCTTCGCGGATGCGCTGCAGGCGCGCTTCGCCGCGCTCTGGGAGGTGCTCCCCCGCGTGGTGCTCCACGTGGAGGAGAACGAGATCTCCTGGGAGGGAGAGGCGGTGTACCGCGGCGAGACGCGCGCGGAGGACCTGGCCTTCCTCCTGTACCGGGACGGGGTCCGGGAGCTGACCTTCCTCCCCGGCTTCGAAGACGAGGAGCTTGCCGTCCTCCTGGACATCCTGGTCCGGGTCCAGCGCCTCAAGGCGGACGAGGACGACCTCCTCACCTTGCTCTGGGACCGCGACTGGAAGCACCTGCGCTACCGCTACGTGGAGGCGCTCCCGGAGGGAGTGGCGCTCCCCGCCGCCCCGGACTCGCCCCCGCGCCCCGTGCCGCCGCCCCGCGAGGAGGAGCCGGCGCTGGTCTCCAGCGTGAGCCGGGAGGACTTCCGCGAGGCGCTGTACTTCCTGGACGAATCCGACCTTCGCCGGCTGGACGCCGAGGTGCGCCGCGAGCAGGAGCGCGACCTCTGGCGCGACGTCCTCTCCGGGCTCTTCGACCGGCTGGAGGACGGGACGCCGGAGCGCCAGGAGAGGGTCGTGGGGATCCTCGGCGACCTCCTCCCCACGCTCCTCGCCTCCGGGAACCTCCCCCGCGCCGCCGGGCTCCTGCGGGAGCTGGTGGCGATCGCCACCCGCCCGGGCGCGCTCGCGCCCTCCGTCCTGCGCGCCGTACGCGCGCTGTTCGATCGGCTCTCCCGGGCCGAAACGGTGGAGGAGCTGATCCGCACGGTGGAGGACGATCCCGGCCGCGACGCGCTGGAGGGGCTGAAGGGCCTCCTCTCCTTCTTCCCGCCGGACACCCTCCCGGCGCTCCTGCGCGCCGCCGAGGCGACCCCGGCGGAGGAGGTCCGCGGCGCGGTGCTGGACGCGGCGGAGCGGCTGGCGGGACGGGACGGCGAGCGGCTGCTCCCGCTCCTGGCGCATGAGGACGCCCGGGTGGCCGCCGGGGCGGCGC
>DASYWD010000619.1 GCA_035936415.1 Longimicrobiaceae bacterium | reverse complement strand
GGTGGTGACCGACACCTCGTCGCACGTGGTCGTCACGGGAATGGACTGGCTCGGCCCGCAGATGGCGCTCGCCGGCGTGCAGGGGCCGCGCTTCGCCCCGCGCGGGCCGGGGCTGGGGCGCCCCGCGGAGCGCCCGGCCCTCCCCCCCTCGCCGGTCCGGGCCACGCCGGCCGGTGCGGAGGGCGAGGTGCGCACGGTCCGCCTCGCCATCACCCCGGGGAGCTGGTTCTCGGTGAACGTGCGGATCCCGGCGGACCGGCTCGCCGGCTGGTCGTTCAGCGACACCCTCCCCCCGCTCCCGGCGCAGGCCCCCGCGGCGGGGCAGGCCTACACCCTGCGCGCCTACCCCTCCGGGCAGGGGTGGGAGGGCACGCTGCGCATCCGCGGCGCGGAGCCGGTGACGGTGGAGGTCCAGGACGTGTACGCCCCCGGCGGCTCTCCCGCCGTCGACGAGGTGGTCCGGCAGCTCCCGGACTGGGTTACGCCCACTCCCACCCTCGTTCGCCGGACCGCGCTGACGTTCTGATCCGACGGCCCGAGGCCCCTCCCCCGCCCCCCGGGGGAGGGGCCTTTTTCGTTGGGCGGCCCGCCGCCGGGGGCTCCTCCGCGCGTCCACGCTGTCCGTCCTCCGTCCACTCCCGCATCGTCCGTCTTCCGGGATCTCCCTCCCCAGGGTTAGCTTACAGGCGCTAGGCAACCGCTCCCCGTGCCCGCGCCCATGGCAACTTCCCGGCTCGCCGTCCCCACGGCCCCGGCGGCACAGCCCGCCGCCGCGCCCGCCCCGCGCAAGGTGTTCAGCGTCTGGCGTGTGGTCAGCCGCGCGGACGAGGTGATCCGGCAGGCCGCGGGGTCGGTGTGGGTGCGGGGCGAGGTCTCCGGGTGGAAGCGGCACCGCTCCGGCCACTGCTACTTCACCCTCAAGGACGACCGCGCGGAGCTGTGCTGCACCCTCTGGGCGAGCACCGCCCGCCACCTCCCCGCGCTCCCGGAGGATGGGATGCAGGTGGAGGTGCAGGGTCAGCTGGGGATCTTCGTGCGGCGCGGGCAGTTCCAGCTCGACGTGCAGCGGGTGGAGACCACCCGCGCCGGGGGGCTCTGGCAGGTGGCCAAGGACCGGCTGCTGGCCGCCCTCCGCGAGGAGGGGCTGCTGGACGAGGACCGCAAGCGCCCGCTCCCGGCGTGGCCGGAGCGGGTGGGGGTGGTGACCTCGGCGCAGAGCGCCGCGCTGCACGACATGCACCGCACCATGCGCCGCAAGGCGTGGTGGGTGCCCATGCTGGTGTCGCACTGCCCGGTGGAGGGCGCGGACGCCGCGCCGGAGATCGCCGCCGCGATCCGGCGCTTCGGCACCCGGCGCGAGGAGTGCCCGGTGGACGTGGTGATCGTGGCGCGGGGCGGGGGGAGCATGGAGTCGCTCTGGGCCTTCAACATGGAGCCGGTGGCGCGCGCCATCGCCGCCTGCCCGGTGCCGGTGATCTCCGCGGTGGGGCACGAGACCGACTACACCGTGGCCGACCTGGTGGCGGACGTCCGCGCCGCCACCCCCACCGCGGGCGCGGACCGCGCCGTCCCGGAGGGGCGCGAGGTCGCCGCGCTGGTGGCAGCCTTCGCGGAGGAGGGC
>DASYWD010000618.1 GCA_035936415.1 Longimicrobiaceae bacterium | reverse complement strand
GGTCGCCATGGGCGGCGACAGCGCGGGGGCGAACCTGACCACGGTCGCCGCGCTGCTGGCCCGGGAGGAGGGCCCGGCCCCCGCGGCGCAGCTCCTGGTCTACCCGGCCACCGACTCGGTCACGCCGCGCCCGTCGCAGGCGCTCTTCAGCGAGGGCTTCTTCCTCAGCCGCGCGGACCGCGCCGCGTTCACCGGCCACTACCTGGGCGGCACCGGCGTGACTGGCGCCGACCCGCGCGTCTCCCCGCTGCACGCGCCCGACCTCTCGGGGCTCCCCCCCGCGCTGGTGGTCACGGCCGGCTTCGACATCCTGCGCGACGAGGGCGCCGCCTACGCCGACGCGCTGGAGGCGGCGGGGACGCCGGTGCGGCGCCTGCTCGTCTCCGGGCAGGGGCACGGCTTCATCCACCTGACCGGCGTCAACCCGGACGCCCGCGCCGCCATGGTCCGCCTCGCCCGCGCCTGGCGCGCGCTGCTCGACGAGGCGCCGGACGCGGCTGGCCCGCGTAATGCATCTGCTGTCGCGTACTAACAGGCCGATCCGGCCACCGGGAGCCTCTTCCGCCGGTGCCGGAAGCGTTCGTGCGCTTCCGGCGGGTACCGCGGCCGCGGCGTGATCGGTGGTGGGACCGGGACAACGTCCCACGTCTCACGTACGCGGAGGTGGTGCCATGCATCCACGACGTCGCCGTTTCGCCCGGGTCGCGACCGTAGCCGCGCTGGTGGCGCTGGCCGGCTGCTCCGAAGACCTCCCCACCCGTCCGGGCCCGGCGCCCGCGCCGGAGGCGCCCCGCCGCGCCGTGGAGCCCTACACCGGGCTGATCCGCATCGGCGTGGTCCCCTCGGCCAGCTCGGTGAAGGTGGGCGCCACCGCCAGCTACGAGGTGCGGGAGAAGGAGACGAACGCGCTCCTCCTCACCGGGGCGGCCGGCGAGGTGGTCACGGTGAGCTGGACCTCCTCCGCGTCGGTCACCACGGAGAGCCGGCGCCTGCAGGTGACCTGCACCGGGAGCACCGCCGAGCGCGATCGGCGGCTCGCGGACGGCGCCGCCGCGGGCTTCCCCACCGCGGCCGAGTGGGTCTCCACCGCCGCCTGCTGGCGGGTGTACGTGGGCGAGCGCCCGCTCCCGATCGATACCGCGGCCGAGCGCGTCTACAAGGACAAGGTGATCGCCGCCGGACAGGCGACCTCCGACGCGTTCTGGAGGACGGTCACGCTCACCCAGTCGCTCCCGCGCTACGTGGTGACGCGCGGCAACGGCACGCAGGTCCTCGCCGCCAACCCGCCCCGGGTGGTGCCCTCCACCGGGCAGGTGCTGATCGCGGGACAGAAGTACCGCGGCACGGCCGAGGTGCAGCTCAACAGCAGCCAGTCGCTCCTCGCGGGGATCAACGAGCTCCCCATGGAGCAGTACCTCTACGGCGTGGTGCCGAAGGAGCTGGGGCCGGTCACCTACCCCGAGGTGGAGGCGCAGCGGGCGCAGGCGGTCGCCGCGCGCACCTACGCGCACGCCAACCTGGGGAAGCGCTGGAGCGACGGGTACGACCTGGGCGCCACCGTCTCGGACCAGGTGTACGGCGGCTACTCCGCGGAGCACTCCGTCTCCACCGCCGCGGTGAACCACACGGCGGGGCTCGTCGCCACCTACGGCGGGGCGCTCATCGACGCGCTCTTCCACGCCACCAGCGGCGGCCACACCGCCCACAGCGAGGACATCTTCTCCGGCACCCTGGCGTACCTGCGCGGCGTGTGGGACTACCCGGCGGGGGCGGAGCTCTCCTCCACCTCGGCGCTTCTGGCGGACCTGCGGGACCCCACCTCCACCACCAGCTACGAGGCGTGGCACCACTGGCACCGGTGGAACTTCACCTGGACCATGAGCCAGATCAGCAGCGTCATCGGCGCCTATGCCGGCCGCCCCGTGGGCAACGTGCTGGCGATCAACGTGCTGTCCCGGTCGCCGACGGGGCGCGTGACGAAGATCGAGTACGTGACGGAGGAGGGGACGTTCTACGACACCAAGGGGCGCATCCGCTCCTCGCTCAAGTACATCGACCCCGCCACCGGGAAGGCGACGCTCCTCCCCAGCACCCTGTTCGTGATCGACCGGCTCGTGGACGCGAGCGGCCAGACCACGGGCTATAAGGTGTACGGCGGCGGCAACGGCCATGGCATCGGCCTGTCGCAGACGGGCGCGGTGGGGATGGCGCGGGCCGGGCACACCTACCCGCAGATCCTGAAGAAGTACTACACCGGGATCGCGATCGAGCAGAAGGTCGGGACGCGGAGCTGAGGGAGGAGGGCCGGGCGGCACCCTCCGGACGAGGGGCCGCCCGGTGCCCGGTTACTTCTTCTTGCCGTAGTAGACGGTCGCCAGGATGCCGATCACGCCGAGCGCGACGCTGACAGTCTCCATGCGGTCCTCCGTTGAAAGGTGAACTGTTGCCGGGGCAGAGCGACCATACCCGATCCCACGACGGGCGCCAAAACCGGCTCTGCGGGATCCCCCGGGAAGTGCGGAGCCCCCGCCGACACCGAAGCGTCAGCGGGGGCAGAAGCGGCGAAAGCTCGCGGTAAACCACGGGTGAAACGCGTTGGCCCCCTCCTCGAAACGCGTGGGGCCGCCAGATTTCAGGCGAAGTCACGTCCGATGCTCCGGAACCACCGCTCTTGATCCTGATAGCACAAATAGATATCATCGTCCATGAACGCCCGCCACCGCAGGACGCTCGCGGCCGTGTTCGAGACGCCCACTCGCTCCGATCTCCGCTGGCTGGAGATCGAGAGCCTCTTCACGGCACTCGGTGCGGAGGTGAGTGAGGGCGCCGGCTCGCGTGTGCGAGTGGCGCTGAACGGGGTGCGACAGGTCTTCCACCGGCCGCACCCGAAGCCGACCACCGGACGAGCTACGGTCCGCGACGTGCGGGATTTTCTCGGTCGCGCAGGAGTAGAGCCATGATCGAGTACAGGGGATACGTGGGGGTCTTCGAGTACGACCCGGACGACGAGACCTTCCGGGGCCGCGTGGTGAACCTGGGAGGGAAGGACGGCATTACGTTCGCGGGCTCCTCCGTAGAGGAGTTGCAGCGGGAGCTCGCCGCCAGTGTCGAGGATTACCTGGCCTGGTGCGCAGAGCGGGGGGAGGAACCAGAGAAGCCATTCAACGGCGCCTTTCTGGTCCGGACGGATCCGGAGCTGCATCGCGCCGTTGCGGTCGCCGCGGCGCGAGAGCGGAAGAGCGTGAACGCGTGGGTAACGGACGCGCTCCGCAGGGCGACCGCCGAGGGGTAGGTCCGAAGTCGGCGTGCTCCACGCGGCCCCCGCGCCGGGAGACCCGCACGCGAAACGTAGAGCGGCCCCGCACCGGATCTCCGGTGCGGGGCCGCAGGTACGTCCGCCGCCGGCCGGGCGGCTTCGGGTCGACGGCTACTCCCCGCCGGCGCGCCGGATGCGGATGCTGCCGTTGACGGTCTCCAGGTCGAGCCTCCGCCCGCCGCTGCCGATCTCGCCAGAGGCGCCCGCGCCCACGAAGCGGCCGCGGGTGACGGTGATCGGGAAGTCGCTGCTCACGTTCCCGTTGAGGAGCTTCGCGCGGACCTGGGCCCGGAAGTCCGCGGGGACGCGAAGGGTGATGTTCCCGTTCACCGTGCGGAATTCCAGGTCCCGCCCGGGGTTGGCGGTTCCGGTGGCGGCGTCGATGTCTCCGTTCACGGTGCTGGCCTCCACCACCCCGACGGCGCTCACCCGCACCGCGCCGTTCACGGTGGAGACGAACGCGTTCGCCGGCATCCGCTCGGCCTCCACGGCGCCGTTCACCGTCCTGCCCAGGAAGTGCACGCCGCGGGGGACGCGGACCACGAAGTCGACGCTCACGTCGTTGTTGTCGTTGCTCGCCTGCCAGTTCTCGCCCGGGGTGCAGCGGTTCTCGCGCTGTCCGCGCGGGGTGGGGTAGATGGCGCAGATGGTCACCCCGCCGTCGTGCGGCACCGTCTCGATGCGCACGTCCTCCACGTCGCCGCGCCGCCCGGCCCGCCGCACCGCGGTGACCTCCACCTCCCGCCCGCTGGACGGCTCTGCGCGGATGGCGCCGTTGATCCCCTTCACCTCCACCCGCTGGCCCGCCGGGATCACGCCGCTCCAGCGGAAGTCCTGCGCGGTCTGCGCCGCGGCCGCCATCGGTCCGCCCGCCAGGAGCATCAGCACGAGCGCGGGTACGCGGAAGCTATTCATGGGTCATCCGTCCAGTCGAGAGTAAAGGAAGATCGGGAGCGAGGCGGGGCGCGGAGCTTCTCGCACCCATACCCGGTTGGATGGCTCCAGCCGCTCCAGGGTTGGAACCGGACCGGAGCCCCGCCTCAGCCCAGCGCTCCCAGCCAGGCGAGGAGCGCGAGCACCCCGGGCGTCAGCACCGCCGTCGCCACTCCCATCAGCCCGATGGCGATCCCGGCGCCGGCGGCCTCCACCTCCCCCTCTTCCACCGCCCGCGCCGTGCCGATCCCGTGCGCGGATGCCCCCAGGGCGATCCCCGTCGCCGTCCGGCTGCGCACCCCCACCGCCCGGAGCACGCCGGGCCCCACCGCCGCGCCGAGCACCCCCGAGAGGATCACCACCACGGCCGAGAGCGAAGGGAGCCCGCCGGCGCGCCTGGCGATCTCGATGGCGATGGGCGTGGTCACCGAGCGCGGCGCCAGCGAGCGGACCACCTCCGGCGAGGCGCTCAGGAGCGCCGCGACCCCGCACGCCGACAGGATCCCCACCGCGCCGCCCACCGCCAGCGCGACGAGGGTCGCCCGCGCGTTGCGCCGGATCTCCCCGAGCTGGCGGTACAGCGGCACTCCCAGCGCGACCACCGCCGGCCCCAGGAAGAAGCTGAGCAGCCGGCCGCCCGGGTCGTAGGCCGCGTAGGGGACGTCCAGCGCCCGCAGCCCGGCGATCAGCACCACGATGGCGACGAGCACCGGGTGCAGGAGGAACCAGCCGAGCCGCCGGTGGAGCCGGCGCGCCAGGGTGAAGACGGCCACGGTCGCGGCGACCGCGAGCACGGCGGAGAGGACCCGCTCAGCCATCCCGCTCCAGCCGCTGCTGCAGCCAGCCGACGGCCAGCATCACCGCAAAGGTGCTCGCCGCGCTCGCCAGGACGATGGGAAGCCACTCGCGCCGCAGCAGGGCGAAGTGCACCATCAGCCCCACGCCGGGCGGGACGAAGAGGAGCGCCATGTGCCGGAGGAGGAGCGCCGCGGCGAGCTCCACCCATCGCACCGGGAGCCAGCCGAGCTGCAGCGCCGCGGCCAGCAGCAGCATCCCGGCCACGCTCCCCGGGAGCGGGAGCCGCCCGAGCGAGGCCAGGGCGTCTCCCGCGAGCAGGAACGCGAGCAGGACCCCCAGGCCCACGGCATAGCGCCACCACGGCAGGCGCGGCGCCCCGGCGCCCGGAGGGCCCATCCCCTCCGCCTCCAGCGCGGCGGCCTCCGGCGCGGTGGGATCTCCCGGACGCGTCCGGTCCGGCGGCTCGGCCTCGCTCACCCCGCGCCGGGCATCCCCGGGACGGCCGCCCGCGAATCCGCCGCCTCCGGCTCGCGGGGCAGGCCACGGTCGGTCGGCCGGAGGAGCATCGCGGATGACGGGGGGTCGAGGGTGCGCGTCGGAGGGTCCGGGTCGCCCCCTGCGAAGATAGGGGCTGCGGGCCGCGGGAACAGGGGCGAGCACGAGGATCCCCCGCCGAGCAGGCTGCTCCTGTGGAGCTGCCGGCACTCGCTCGCTTCGCTCCCTGTCCCCTGCCGTCCTACCGCATCGGCATGGCCCGCGCGATGGCGCCGTAGTCGATCGGCTCCCGGCGGGTCAGCGACTCCAGCCGCTCCCGCTCCAGGCGGAACCTCCGCTCCAGCGCGCGCAGGGTCTCATGGCGGCTCCGCCCAGGCTGGAGTGGGTCGTCGGCGGGCTCGGCGCGGAGCCGTTCGAGCGTTTCCTCCATCTCGTCGGCCAGGAGGAGCTGCTCGCCGATGCGGCGGTTCCGCTCCACCGCCCCCGCGTCGTCCGCGCGCTCGTCACGATCGAACGAGCCGATGCCGATCTCCCTGTCGATGTCTCGCATGTGGTCTCCTCAGCTGAGCAACGCTCCAACGAAACGGCGGGCGTACTCGTCTCCGCACTCGCAGCAGAGCTCCGACCAGCAGCTGCACGCGGGTTTGCGGCACCCGCCGTCCAGCTCGGTTCCGCGGCAGCGGCAGGAGCGTACGCCCGTGCCGCAGCGGGCGCATTTTTCCTCGGTGGTCGCCTGGTCTCGGGGGTTGCGCATGGTACACCTCGGGTGAATGAACGGGCCTGTACCTCGCCGCAACTCGCATGCCGCGGAGGACCCAAGCTATGTTACTGTAAAGGTTTGCGTAGGGTGCGGCAGGGGAGGTGCGCCAGGGGTTTCCGGCCGGATGCACGGAGCCCGCGCGACCTCGACGGCCGCGCGGGCTCTGCTCTCCCGGCTGGTGGGCGGGCCGGATCAGGCCCGCCC
>DASYWD010000617.1 GCA_035936415.1 Longimicrobiaceae bacterium | reverse complement strand
CCGCAGCGCCTGGAGGCGGAGCTGGCGACCCGCATGCCGGTGCTGCGGCAGCGCGTAGACGCGGAGCTGGCGGCGGACGCCACGGTGCCCCGCATGCGCTTCACGGTCCTCCCCGGGCGGGCCGGCGACGCGGAGCCGGTGGCGAGCGGGACCGCCACATTCCGGGGGGACAGCGCCCTGGTGGAGGTCCGCGGCCCGACCGCCGCGCCCCTGCAGCGGTTCGCGCCGGGGGAGGGGGCGCTGCCGTACGTCAACCTTTCCGTGGCGATGCTGGAGCAGGTCGTCCGCCGGGCGCGCGCGGTGGGGGGGCGCGAGGTGCGGGTGCCCGTGCTCAGCCTGTCGGGCGGGAGCGCCTTCACCGCCCGGGTGGCCTTCCCGGCGGCCGACTCCGCGATCGTGGAGGTCGGCGGGGTGGCGCTGCGCTTCGCGGCGGACGCCTCCGGGCGGCTGCTGGGCGGGTGCGTCCCCTCGCAGGGAATCACCATGGAGCGCGCGGGGCGGCCCACGGAGTGCGCCCGGCCGGAGACCGACTATTCCGCGCCCGCGGGGGCGCCGTACCGCGCCGAGGAGGTGACGCTCCGCACGCCTTCCGGCGTGACGCTGGCGGGCACGCTGACGGTCCCCACGGGCGCGCGGGGGCGGGTGCCGGCGGTGCTCCTCCTCAGCGGCTCGGGGCCGCAGGACCGGGACGAGTCCCTCCCGGGCCTCGCCGGGTATCGCCCCTTCCGGCAGGTCGCCGACACGCTGGGCCGGCGCGGCATCGCCGTGCTGCGGCTGGACGACCGGGGGGTGGGCGGATCCGGCGGGAGCGTCGGCGCCACCACCCTGGCGGAGTTCGCGGACGACGCCCGGGCCGCCCTCGCCTTCCTGCGCGCCCGGCCGGAGGTGGACCCCCGCCGGGTGGGGATCCTGGGGCACAGCGAGGGCGGCCTCGTGGGGCCCATGGTCGCGGTGGAGGACCGGTCGCTGCGCGCCCTGGTGCTGGTCGCCGCGCCCGCGCGCACCGGGCGGGAGCTGGTGGAGTACCAGAGCCGCTTCGCGATCGAGACGGACAGCACGCTCGCCCCGCACCTCGATTCGCTCCTGCCGCTGGCCGCCGCGCAGCGGGACTCGCTGGCGGCGTCGAGCCGCTGGTTCGGGTCGCTGATGGCGCACGACCCGCTTCCCTTCGCCCGGCGGCTGCGCGTCCCGGTGCTGGTGCTCCAGGGGGAGACGGACCGCCAGGTCCCCGCCGCCGAGGCGGACGCGCTCGCCGCCGCGATCCGGGCGGGCGGCAACCGCGACGTCACCGTGCGGCGGCTCCCGGACGTGAACCACCTGCTGGTGCGCGACCCGGACGGAGACGTGCGCGGCTACGCCGCCCTCCCCTCGAAGGCGGTCGCCCCCGAGGTGCTGGGCGTCCTGGCGGACTGGCTGGCGGTGAAGCTCCGGTGAGCGAGCCCACGGAGACGCGGACGTACGGGCGGCGCTTCGGCGCGCTCTTCGCTGCGGGGCTCGTGGGGATCCTCGCGCTGATCCCCACCCTCCCGGAGATGCTGCGCGCCGCGCCCATCCCGGCGGAGGCGCGGGAGGTGCTCCCGCCCATGCCGGTGATGGTGCTCCTCTCGCTGATCCAGCCGACGCTGCTCATGGCGGGCGCGGTGGCGCTGGGGCTCGCGCTGGCGCCGCGCCTGGGGCTGCGCTCCCACCTGGCGGAGAGCGCCGCCGGGGAGGCCCCGGGGCTGCGCGCGCTCCGGAGCGAGCTCCCCGCCGCCGTCGCCCTGGGGCTCGCGGCGGACCTGCTGGTGGTCGGGCTGGAGCTCGCGGTCTTCCGCCCCTGGATGGGCGAGGCCGGGAGGGCGCTCTCGGAGGGAGGAGAGCGCACCCTGACGGTGACGCTCGCCGGGGTCCTCTACGGGGGGATCACCGAGGAGCTGATGATGCGGTGGGGGGTGATGTCGCTCCTGGCGTGGGCCGCCTGGAAGCTGTTCCGGCGCGGGCGGGGGGAGCCGGGCGCGGCCGTCATGTGGACCGCCATCCTGCTCGCCGCGGTCCTCTTCGGCGCCGGGCACCTGGGCGCGGTCTCGGCCGTCGCGCCGCTCACGGCCGCCGTCGTCACGCGCACCGTGGTGCTGAACGCCATCGCGGGGATCGCCTTCGGCTGGCTCTTCTGGCGCCGCAGCCTTGAGGCGGCCATGGTCGCGCACATGAGCGGGCACGTGGTGTTCACCCTCGCCTCGTGGGCGCTGGCCTGAGCCCGGTGGGGAGGGGGCGGCACGGGAGGCTGCGGTCCGCCTCGCCTGAGCGTATCTTCACGCGCATCCCGTGTCCCCACCCCCTGGCCCGCTTCGACCGCAGATGAAACACTGGACGACCAGGCTGATCCACTCCGACGCGCAGCCGGCCGAAGGCTTCCGGTCGCTGGTCACGCCGGTGTTCCGGGGCTCGACCACCGTGTTCCCCCGCGCCGCGGACGTGACGTACGACTGGCGGCACGAGGCGGGATACACGTACGGCCTGTACGGCACGCCGACCACGCGTGAGCTGGCGGCGCGGGTCGCCGAGCTGGAGGGGGGGGAGCACACCTTCGTCACCCCGGGCGGCCAGGCGGCGATCACGCTCATCGCCTTCGCCTTCACCGGCGCGGGGGACCACGTGCTGATCCCCGACAGCGTGTACGGCCCCACCCGGCAGCTGGCGGACGACGTGCTGCGCCGGTTCGGCGTCGACCCCGAGTACTACCCCCCGCTCGCCGGCGCCGAGCTGGAGGCGCGGATGCGGCCGACCACGCGGCTGGTCTGGTGCGAGAGCCCGGGCTCGGTCACCATGGAGGTGCAGGACGTCCCGGCCATCGCGGAGGTGGCGCACCGGCACGGCGCCGTCGTCGCGCTCGACAACACGTACTCGGCCGGCGTCTACTTCGACGCCTTCGCCCACGGCGTCGACGTCACGATGCAGGCGCTCACCAAGTACGTCGGCGGGCACAGCGACCTGCTCCTGGGCTCCGTGACGGTGCGGACCGCCGCGGCGTACGAGCGGCTGGGCGTCGTGCACGACCGGCTCGGGCTGGCCGTGTCCCCCGACGACTGCTACCTCGCGCTCCGCGGGATGCAGACGCTCGGCGTCCGCCTCGCGGCGCAGGAGCGGAGCGCGCTCGCCGTAGCCCGGTGGCTCGGAGCGCGCGGCGCGGTGGCGTCGGTGCTGCACCCGGCGCTCCCGTCCTGCCCCGGGCACGCCGTCTGGAAGCGCGACTTCACGGGCTCGACGAGCGTGTTCTCGATCGTCTTCGCCGAGGGGACCGCGCGCGAAGCCATCCTCGCGTTCGTGGACGCCCTCGCGCTGTTCAGGATCGGGTTCAGCTGGGGCGGGGTGCACAGCCTCGCCCTCCCCTGGCACGACCTGGAGCGGACGCACGGGACCCCCTACGGCGACCGCCTGGTGCGGTTCAACGTCGGGCTGGAGGACACGGACGACCTCGTCGCGGACCTCGACCAGGCGCTGACCCGGGCCGGTCTCGCCGGCTAACGTCCGGAGGAGGTCGGAGCGGCACCCGCCGCCCGGTCACGTCACGTCACCGTTGACCCCGGCGAGGGTAGGCGGCTATAGTGGTACGACCGCGTCCGGAACGAACGACCCGAATCGCCCAATGACCGCGCTCTTCCGCAATCGCAACCGCAATCGCAATCCGCTCTCCCCGGGGAGTCGCGGCTGGGGTTGTCCGTCGCCATAGCGGAACGACGCACCCGGAAGCCGAAGCGGCTCCTCGATCTTCGAGGGGCCGCTTTTTTGTCGCCGTCACCCGCCGGGGGCGGCCCACCCCACCACGCCGGAGCGTCCCTCATGTGCTCGATCCTCGGAATCCTGGACGTCAAGAGCGAGCCGACGGTGCTGCGCGCCCGCGCGCTCCGCCTCAGCAGGCTGCAGCGGCACCGCGGCCCCGACTGGTCCGGGATCTACGCGTCCGACGACGCGATCCTGGCGCACGAGCGCCTCGCCATCGTCGACGTGCTGCACGGCGCGCAGCCGCTGCTGGGCGAGGGCGGGGCGCACGTGCTGGCGGTGAACGGGGAGATCTACAACCACCGGGAGCTCCGCGCCGGGCTCCGGGAGCCCTACCCGTTCCGGACGGAGTCGGACTGCGAGGTGATCCTGGCGCTGTACCGCGAGCGGGGCGCGGACTTCCTGGACGCGCTGAACGGAATCTTCGCCTTCGTGCTCTGGGACGCGGAGCGGCGGCGCTACCTCGTCGCCCGCGACCACCTGGGGATCGTGCCGCTGTACACCGGCCGCGACGAGGAGGGGAACCTGTACGTGGCCTCGGAGATGAAGGCGCTCGTCCCCGTGTGCCGCACCGTGGAGGAGTTCCCCCCGGGCCACGTGCTGGACAGCGAGGTGGGAGAGCCGCGCCGCTGGTACCGCCGCGCCTGGCGGGAGTACGAGGCGGTGCACGGCGGCCCGGCGGATCCGGCCGCGCTGCGCGAGGCGCTGGAGGCGAGCGTGCGGCGCCAGCTCATGACCGACGTCCCCTACGGCGTCCTCCTTTCCGGAGGGCTGGACTCGTCCATCATCGCCGCCGCGGCGAAGCGGTTCGCCGGCCGGCGGGTGGAGGAGGAGGGACGCAGCCCCGCCTGGTGGCCGCAGCTCCACTCCTTCGCCACCGGGCTGGAGGGGGCGCCGGACCTGCGCGCGGCCCGGGACGCGGCGGAGCACATCGGCACGGTGCACCACGAGTTCCACTTCACGGTGCAGGAAGGGCTGGACGCCCTCTCCGACGTGATCCACCACCTGGAGACGTACGACGTCACCACCGTGCGCGCCGCGACGCCCATGTACCTGATGGCCCGCCGCATCCGCGCCATGGGGATCAAGATGGTGCTCTCCGGCGAGGGCGCAGACGAGATCTTCGGGGGCTACCTGTACTTCCACCGGGCGCCGGACGCGCGGTCGTTCCACGCCGAGACGGTGCGCAAGCTGGACCGGCTGCACCTGTACGACTGCCTGCGCGCCAACAAGGCCATGGCCGCCTGGGGCGTGGAGGCGCGCGTTCCGTTCCTGGACCGGGAGTTCCTCGACGCGGCCATGGGCATCGACCCGGCGGCCAAGATGGCCGGGCCCGGGCGCATGGAGAAGCACGTGCTGCGCGAAGCGTTCGCGGACGCGCTCCCGGCCTCCGTCGCCTGGCGGCAGAAGGAGCAGTTCTCGGACGGGGTGGGCTACGGGTGGATCGACTCGCTGCGCGCCCACGCCGAGGCGCAGGTGAGCGACCGCGAGCTGGCCGGCGCGCGCTACCGCTTCCCCCACAACACGCCGGCCACCCGGGAGGCGTACTTCTACCGCTCGCTCTTCGCCGAGCACTTCCCGCTGGACGCCTGCGCCGAGTGCGTGCCGGGCGGCCCCTCGGTGGCGTGCAGCACGCCGGAGGCGCTGGCGTGGGACGCCTCGCTTGCCGCGGTGACGGACCCGTCCGGGCGGGCGGTGCGGGGGGTGCACGTGAGCGCGTACTGAGCCCAGCCGCTCCGGTCCCGCCTCTCCGCGCCTCGCCGCAAGCGCTTTTCCGTGATATCTTTCTCGCCTCGGCGCACCGCCCCCGGGCGCGGCGGCGAGCACGATTCATCCATGACTTCACCTCGGGAGAAGCCATCGCATGGCCGGACCGGAATTCATCTACGTAATGAAGGACCTCCGCAAGGTGGTCCCCCCCAACCGCGAGATCCTCAAGGGGATCTGGCTCTCGTTCTACCCCGGCGCCAAGATCGGCGTGGTGGGCCCCAACGGCTCCGGGAAGTCGTCGCTCCTGCGGATCATGGCCGGGGTCGACAAGGACTTCAACGGCGAGGCGTGGCCCGCCGAGGGGACCCGCATCGGCTACCTCCCGCAGGAGCCGGAGCTGGACCCGGCGCTGGACGTCCGCGGCAACGTGGAGGAGGCGGTGAAGCACCAGCGCGAGCTGATGCGCCGCTTCGACGAGATCAACATGAAGTTCGCGGAGCCCATGTCGGACGACGAGATGACGGCTCTGATCGACGAGCAGGCGCGGGTGCAGGACCAGATCGACGCGGAGAACCTCTGGGACCTGGACCGCAAGATCGAGATCGCCATGGACGCGCTCCGCCTCCCGCCGCCGGACGCGCGGGTGGAGAACCTCTCCGGCGGCGAGAAGCGCCGCGTGGCGCTCTGCCGGGTGCTGCTGGAGGAGCCGGACATGCTCCTGCTGGACGAGCCCACCAACCACCTGGACGCCGAGTCGGTGGCCTGGCTGGAGCACCACCTCGCCGAGTTCAAGGGCACCATCGTCGCCATCACGCACGACCGGTACTTCCTGGACAACGTGGCCCAGTGGATCCTGGAGCTGGACCGCGGCGAGGGGATCCCCTGGAAGGGGAACTACACCTCGTGGCTGGAGCAGAAGCAGGAGCGGCTGCGCAAGGAGGAGAAGCAGGCGTCCTCCCGCCAGCGCACGCTGGAGCGCGAGCTGGAGTGGGTGCGCATGGCCCCCCGCGCGCGGCAGGCCAAGAGCAAGGCCCGCCTGGGCGCCTACGAGCAGATGCTGGGCGAGGACCCGCGCGAGAAGCTGAACCGCGCCGAGATCGTGATCCCCAACGGGCCGCGCCTGGGCGACGAGGTGGTGGTGGCCGAGAACCTCGCCAAGGGGTTCGGCGACCGCCTGCTCATCGACGGCCTCTCCTTCCGGCTCCCGCGCGGCGGGATCGTGGGCGTCGTCGGGCCCAACGGGGCGGGGAAGACCACGCTGTTCCGGATGATCACGGGGCAGGAGGAGCCGGACGGCGGCGCGCTGAGGGTGGGCTCCACGGTGGAGCTGGCCTACGTGGACCAGAGCCGCGACACGCTGCACGGCGAGAAGACGGCGTACCAGGAGATCTCCGGCGGGGCCGACGTGATCAAGCTGGGCCGCGGCGAGGTGAACGCCCGCGCCTACTGCTCCTGGTTCGGCTTCAAGGGGAGCGACCAGCAGAAGCTGGTGAAGCACCTTTCCGGCGGCGAGCGGAACCGCGTCCACATGGCGAAGACGCTGCAGAAGGGCGGCAACCTGATCCTGCTCGACGAGCCGTCCAACGACCTGGACGTGGACACGCTCCGGGCGCTGGAGGACGCGCTCCTGGAGTTCGCCGGGTGCGCGGTGGTGATCTCGCACGACCGGTGGTTCCTGGACCGGATCTGCACGCACATCCTGGCCTTCGAGGGGGAGAGCGAGGTGCGCTTCTTCGAGGGGAACTACCAGGAGTACGAGGCCGACCGGAAGAAGCGCCTGGGCGCCGAGGCCGACCAGCCGCACCGGATCAAGTACCGGAAGCTGGTGCGGGCGTAGCCGGAAGACGAGTCGGGGGACGGAGCGGGGGAGGGTGCCGGGGCGGCTCCCTCCCCCGTTTCGCGAGTTTGCCGGAGATTTCCCGGGCGGCTACCTTCCCGCCCTCCATCCGCGCCGAGCCCGCCTGGCGCGCCCGCTCTCCACCCGGACCCCGCACCGGAATGGACTTCCCACTCCAGCTCAGCTTCAAGGTCGTCGCGATCTCTCCGCAGATCACCGTGACCGACGCCTCCGGGCGCCTCCTCTTCTACGTGAAGCAGAAGGCGTTCAAGCTCAAGGAGGCGGTGACGGTGTTCGCGGACCCGGAGCAGACCCGTCCGCTCTTCCGCATCGCCGCCGACCGCGTGCTCGACATCTCCGCCCAGTACCACATCGAGGATGCCGCCGGCGCCCCGCTCGGCCTGCTGCAGCGCCGGGGGATGCGCTCGCTCTGGCGGGCGCACTACGAGATCCACCGCGGCGGCGGGCCCATCCTCGCGATCCACGAGGAGAACCCCTGGGTGAAGGTGATCGACGGGCTCCTGGGCGAGGTGCCCATCCTGGGAATGCTCACCGGGTACTTCTTCCACCCCGCGTACCGGGTGGCCCGCGCGGTCGACGACGCGCCCGTGCTGCGCGCCGTGAAGCAGCCGGCGTTCTTCGAGGGGCGCTACACCATCGAGCGCGTCGGCGAGCTGAGCGAGAGCGACGAGACGCTCGCGGTGCTGAGCGTGCTGATGATGCTGCTGCTGGAGCGCCAGCGCGGGTAGGCGCATGCCCGAGCCCTCTTCGCCCCCGGAGCGGCGCCTCCTGATCCGCGCCGACATGCGCGAGAAGAGCTCCCGCGTGGTCGCCTTCCTCGGCGAGCTCCCGGACGTGGAGCTGGAGTTCGCCGCGCTCCCGAGCGCCGACTACGTCCTCTCGGACGCGGTCGCGGTCGAGCGCAAGGAGGCCGGAGACTTCGCCGCTTCCATCATGGACCGGAGGCTCTTCGGCCAGGCCGCGAAGATGAAGGCGGAGTTCGAGCGCCCCGTCTTCCTCATCGAAGGCGACCTCTCGGCCATCCGCAGCGCGATCCATCCGGATGCCCTGCGCGGCGCTCTCTCCTTCCTCGTGGTGCTGGAGGGGATCACCGTGCTCCAGACTTCCAGCGCGGAAGAAACCGCCGCCCTCCTGCGCACCCTGGCCCGCCACGCCCAGGAGGGACTCGGCTACACGGTGAACCTGCGCGGGTCGAAGCCCCGGGGGGCGAGCCTCTACGCGGAGTACCTGGTCGAAGGCCTGCCGGGGGTGGGCCGCCGCCGGGCGCGGCAGCTGCTGGAGCACTTCGGCACCCCGGCAGCCGTGATGCGTGCCTCGCCGGAAGAGCTCGGACAGGTGCCCGGGATCGGAGAAAAGAGCGCGCGCCAGATCTGGGACGCGCTCAACACGCCCTACGAGCCCGCCGCGGAGGGTCCCGCCTGACCGGCGCGCCTCCGGCCGGGCCCCCGCGCGACCTCCTACGAGGTGCGCGGCAGCCCCTCGCCCCACTCCAGCACCTCCACGCGGACGGGGGCGCGCCCGGCGGCGGTGTAGTTGAGGCTCTCCGCGGCCCGGCGGGACAGGTCGATGATGGTCCCCCGCGAGGCCGCCCGGGCGCCGTGCGGACCGCGGTCCACCACGCGCACGTTCACGGAGCGGTCGTTGCGCAGGTTGGTCACCCGCAGCAGGGTCCCGAAGGGGAAGGCGCGGTGCGCCGCCACCATCTGGTTCTGCCGGAAGGGGATCCCGCTCGCGGTGCGGCGCCCCTCGAAGGCGTCGGCGTAGAAGGTGGCCTCGCCGCTCACCGTACGGAGCACCCGCTCCGGGAGCCGCTCGCGGAGGCGCTTCGGGACCTCCTCCGGGTTGGCGTCCGCGCTCGGCCGGGGCTCGGGGGCGGGGGTCTCGCGGAGCACGGCGTACTCCTGCTTCAGCCGGTCGATCGTCTCGGGCGAGAGCGCCATCTGGCTCGCGGGCGCCTGCGCCGGCTGCACCGCCACCTGCCCGGCGTCCGCCGGGGCCTCGGGCGCGCGGTCCGGTGTGCACGCGGTCGCCGCGGCGGCGAGGAGCGCGAGACAGGCCGTGGCCGTCTTCGTAGCGTTCATGGTCGGTTCCGGGATTTCTGTCACCTCCGTTCGAAAGGGAACCGTTCGTGGAAGGCCCCTGCGGGGCGCTCGTAAGTGATTGTTACTCTGTAGGATACAAGTTCTGTTCCGGCGGTGCGGGCTCGGCTGCCGCACCCCGCCCTCCGCCCTCCGCCCACCCGGCACGGAAGAGCATGCTGGTCGACTGGCAGACGCTGCAGGACCTGGGGATCCTCCAGCCCGGGGGAGAGCAGACCGGCGTGTTCGGGTGGGCGAACTTCACCCTCACGCAGGGCGGCGAGCAGCGGCTCAAGGAGCGCTTCCGTCACCCGCTCTCCGGGGCCGGGGAGCTGCGCGACACCCAGGCCGCCGTGCGGTTCCTGGTGGACCACGACGCGCTCTGCGAGCCCGTGCTGGTCGGGAGCGCGTGGCTCGCCGTGGAGAAGTACGCCCGCACCCCACGGGCCGCGGCCGACCACCCCAACCGGCTCTTCCGGTGGCTGGACAGCTGGTGGATGCGCTCGCTGCACCGCGACGCCTTCGACCAGATCCGCGCCGGCCTCGCCATCTCGCAGACCATGGTCCGCCTCGCGGCAGAGATGCTGGAGGCGCTCGCCCCGCTGGAGCCGCCGCCGCTGCTGGATGCATGGGCCGCCGGAGTGCGCGCCCACCTCGCCGCCCCGGAGCTCCGGCTGCTCGCGGAGGGGAAGCCGGTGCACCGGCGCTCGCCCGCCGCCCTCCTCGCCGCGGACCACGCCCTCCGCTCGGAGTCGTTCGCCCCGCTCGCGGCGCTCGCGAAGGCGGTCTACGAGCTGGACGCGCTCTGCTCGCTGGCCCGCGCGACGCGGGAGCGGTGGCTGCACATGCCGGAGGTGCTGGACGAAGGGCCGCCCCGGGTGGAGGCGGAGGGCCTCTACCATCCGAGGGTGGAGCACGCCGTGGGCAACCCGCTGCGGATCGGGCCGGACGCGCGGCTGCTCTTCCTAACCGGCCCGAACATGGCCGGGAAGTCCACCTACCTGAAGGCGGCGGGGATCGCCGTCTTCCTGGCGCAACTCGGGATGGGGGTGCCGGCGGCGCGCTTCCGATGGACCCCGTTCGGCTGCCTGTTCAGCGGGATCAACACCACCGACAACGTCCGCCTGGGGCAGAGCTACTTCTTCCGCGAGGTGCGGCGGGTGCGGGAGGCCGCCACGGTCCTGGTGCGCGGCACGCCCTCGTTCGTGCTCTTCGACGAGCTGTTCAAGGGGACCAACCTCAAGGACGCCTCCGACGCATGCCTTGCCGTGCTCTCCGGCTTCGCCGCCGCCGGGCACAGCGCCTTCCTGGTCGCCTCGCACCTGGCGGAGCTGGCCGAGCGCATCGAGCCGCTGGAAGGGGCGGCGTTCGCCCACTTCGGCGCGGAGGTGCGCGACGGCGAGCCGGTCTTTCCGTACCTCCTCCGCCCCGGCGTGTCGGACCAGCGCCTGGGGATGCTGATCCTGCGGCAGGAGCGGGTGCTGGAGATGCTGGACCGCCTGCGCGTCCCCCCGGTGCCGGAGTAGGCTCCCGCGACGGGGCGGTATCGACACGGCGGCGGAGCGCGCGTAGAATCAGGTGCCGCAGTGCTGGCGGCGGGCGGACGGCTGGGAGGCGTGCGGCCACTTCGGGCCGTGACGAGGGTTGTCTTCTCCCCGCGACCGGGGACGGATGCACGCGGAGGGAGCTTGGAGTACCAGACCAGGGTGAAGCTGTTCGTGGAGGACGCGCCCACGGAGTGGATCTCCGGGGCCATCGTCTGCCTCTACGACCGCGACCGGATCTCGCGCGACGACCACCTGGGGACCGACGTCACCGACATGTACGGCGAGGCGACGTTCCGGTTCACCGAGGACCAGTTCCTGGACGTGGACGACCGGCTGGGCGGCTCGCTTCCGGAGCTGTACGTGACGGTGTACGACACGGACGGTCGATGCGTGCTCTCCACCCGGCTGAACGCCGTGCCCAACGCCGTGCCCGAGCTGATCCGCGTCCCCGTGGCACGGGAGCTCGCGGAGGCGCACGGCCTGCTCTGAGCTACGTGGCGGTTCCCCCGCTCGGCTCGGGGGTGGGCTGCAGCGCTTCCCGGACCGTCCGCACCAGCTCGGCCGGGTCGAAGGGCTTGGGGACGAAGGCGGCGGGGGCGACGTCCAGCCCGTAGCTGGCGTCGGGGTCGGCCAGGATCCCCGAGGCGAGCAGGACCGGGATCCGCGGGAACCGCCGCGACATCTCCCAGATCAGCTCCCGACCTCCCATCCGCGGCATCACCGCGTCCGAGACCACCAGGTCCACGTCGCCGCCGCGGCGCTCGAGGAGCGCGAGCGCCTCCACCCCGTCCTCGGCCTCGAGGACGTCGAAGCCCTCGCGGGTGAGCGCGGCGCGGCATACGTCCCGCATCTCCGGCTCGTCGTCCACCACCAGGATCGTGCGCTGCATCATCGTGTGCGCCTTCTCGTGCGACCGGGCGACCGCTGCCGGACGGGCCCGGCGCGATCGGAATGGGCTGCGGCGCGCCGGAGGGAGCCGCAGCTGCGGAAACTCTTGGAAGGTGCTCCATCTGGCAAGAAGCACACCCGTGCGCATGCCATCCGTTCCCCTCGCGCCGCGGCCCCGGACAGGCGGCTGCGCCCGCGCCCGGCGCGTACGGCTGCCCGATGCCCGGAAGTGCTTTCCGGGTCGAAGCTCCTCGTTCCGTTTCCTTCCCACCCTGGAGGCCCCGATTCCTCGCCACCGCCCTCCCGCCATCCCCCGGCGCATCCGCGGCTTCCACCTCGACGACGAGGGACACTGGGTGGCGGAGCTGGAATGCGGCCACGCGCAGCACGTGCGGCACGACCCGCCCTGGCAGGTGCGGCCCTGGGTCGTCACCGCCGAGGGACGCGCCGGGTTCGTCGGCCGGACGCTGGGGTGCGTGGAGTGCGCCGGGGCGGACCCCGAAACGACCGAGGGAGGCTCATGAAGCTGCTGTACTTCCGCGCGGAATGGTGCGGCGTCTGCCGGGAGAAGGGTCCCGTGGTGGAGGAGGCCGCCCGCTCGCTGGGGCTGCCGCTGGAGGTGCTCGACTGGGACGAGGAGCGCGGGCGCGCCGAGGCGGAAGCGCGGCGGATCCGCACCGTCCCCACCCTAGCGCTGGTTCACGGCGACCGCGTCCCCTTCCAGCTGGTGGGGCGGATGATCACCCCGGAGAACGTGGCGCACTTCGTGGCCCGCGTGCGGCCGGCGGGCGGACCGCCCGCTCCCTGACGGGCGCGTCCGGCGCGGCAACGCACCCGTTGCGCCCGCCTCGCCGGACGCGCAGCTTGCGGGTGGACCCCGGCCAGGAGCCGCCATGCCCATCCCCGAAGAGATTGCCCGCGGCCTCTCCGCCGCGCACGAGGAAGCCCTCCGCGTGGGCGACAGCCCGCTCCGCGCCGACCGCCTGGCCGACCGGATCGCCGGCCTCGCCCGAACCGCCAC
>DASYWD010000616.1 GCA_035936415.1 Longimicrobiaceae bacterium | reverse complement strand
GGCTGGCCGCGCACGGCGAGGTGGACGGCGCCTATGCGACGCTGGCCCGCACCTGCGAGCAGTTCCGGGAGAGCTCGCTGCGGGCCCAGCGGATCGCCTGGTGCCTGACGGAGCTGGCGCGGCTGCAGCGGGAGCGCCGGGGCGCCGATGCGGCACGCGCGGTGCTCCGCGAGGCGCTCCGCGTACAGCCGGGATACCGCGGCGCGATGGAGGGGCTCGCCGACCTGGCCCACGCCGACGCGGACTGGAAGGAGGCCGCGCGCCTCTACCGCTCGATCGCGACCGATGCGCACCCCGACCTCTACCTCCGCCTGGCGGAGGTGCACCGCGCCCTGGGGGATCCCTCCGCCGCGGCGGCCTGCGAGCAGGCGTTCCTGCGCGTGGCCGCCCGTCCGCAGGCGGAGGCGCTGCATGCGCACCCGCTCGCCCTCGTCTACGCGGCCCGGCCCTCCACGCGGGACGAGGCGCTCGGGGTCGCGCTGCGGGACGCCGGGCGCCGGCCCTCGGTGGAGAGCTACGACGTGCTGAGCTGGGTGCGGTTCCGGCGCGGGGAGCTGCACGAGGCGCTCGCCGCGTCGGATTCGGCGTCGCGCTGGGGCGCCCCCAGCCCGACGATGCAGTACCGCCGCGCCCGGATCCTCCAGGCGCTCGGGCGCGGCGGCGAGGCCGCCGTCCTGATGCGCGAAGCCCTCCGCCGCGTGGACCTGCTGGAGCCGGAAGCGAGGCTGGAGGTCGCGAATGGAACACGGGAGAGTGACGCATGACGGAGAACGACCAGGCCGCCCGCGGAATGAGGCTCGCGGCCGAGCGGCCGGAGGTGATGCCGGACCAGGCGGACGAACGGATCCGTCCGGTCTACCAGGACGTCCAGCGGACGCTGCGCGTCCCGTTCGTGAACCTGATCTTCCGGACCCTCGCGAACGATCCGGACTACCTGGTTCCCGCGTGGGAGCAGCTCTCGCCCGTGCTGCGGACCCGGGCCTTCGAGCGCGCGGCGGACGAGATCCGCGCGGAGGCGCTGCTGGAGCCGGTGCCGGACGGCTCGGGTGTGGAGTGGGAGGACACGGGGCCGCTGGAGAAGATCCGGGCCTTCAACGACACCATCCACTACGTGCTCCCCAAGCTGCTGCTGATCGCCACCGCGTGGGACGAGGGGGCATGGGGCGGGGGCGGGGGTGACCGGTCGGAGATCCCCGTGGGAATCGCGGAGGGTACGGACAAGGCGCCCATGGTGAGCTCGGAGGACGCTCCCGAGCGGGTCCGCCGGCTGCTGGAGCGGGAGAAGCGCGCGCACGGGCACCCGCTGGTCTCCTCCTACTACCGGGTGCTGGGGAACTGGCCCGACTTCCTGGAGGCGGCGTGGACCCGGATCGAGCCAGTGGTGGGCTCGACCGGCTACCGCGAGCGCACGGATGCGCTGGCGCGGCTCGCCACGGAGGCGGTCCGGAGCCTGCCCGTCGTCGGCGAGGTCCGCGGCGCGGAGCGGACTCCGGAGGTCTCGGACCTGCTCCGTGCCTTCCGGCGGGAGTTCATCCCCTCGATGATGGCCGACGTGGCGCTGATCAAGGCCCTGGTGGACGGCGAGGCGGCGGCGCGCCGATCCCGCTTCAGCGTGGCGGCCCGGGCGGTCTGACGGTTCGGCGCGGCGGCTCCGCGCGCCCTCGCGCGCGGAGCCGCACCGCCTCTCACCGGAAGCGGACCACCGAGACCCGGAGCCGCTCCGGCGGGATCGCTCCTCCCGAGAGCACCCTGAGCTCCGCACGCTGCCCGGGGGCGATCCCGAACCGGAGGAACGCGGCCCCCCCTCCCTTCAGCGTCAGGGTCGTCTGCGTGTCCGTCAGGGGGATGATCTCCAGCGGGAAGCGCCCGTCGTTCAGCAGGGGAACGATGGAGCGGAAGTTCCAGCTCGGCTGCTGGAAGCGCGGGCCGATGACGCGAGGGACGTCGTCCGTGAACACCGACACGGTCCACGTCTGCATGAAGTCGATGGCGTTCGTGCCCAGAACCGCGGAGAGGTTCTGCACCCCGGAGGTGCCCGAGTTGACCAGCTTGAAGAAGAACTCCTGGTCCGGCCCTGGCTCGTGGTCCGCGGTGTAGCGCAGGAAGGCCCAGGTGGCCCCGCGGGTGGGGATGTTGTCGATCCCCAGCAGCGACTCCTCGTCGGGGTTCTTGAGGTAGCTGCTGTACCGTCCGAAGTTGGAGATCTGGTAGGTGTTGAACGCCTCCACGATCTGCGCCGAGGCGCGGAGCGCCGTCTCGTCGATGTTCTGCCGCGGCTCCAGCGGGGTGATGGCGTAGAACTGCAGCTCCTCGGCGATGTGGCTCAGCCCCTCGTTCAGCCAGACCTCCTCGAAGCGGGGCGCGTTGTTGACGTGCAGCCGGCGGGACGCGTTGATCAGGTGCTGGAACTCGTGCGCCACCGTGGCCAGGGTGCGCCGCAGGACGAACTCCCGCGTCCTCACGTTCCCGTTCACCGCGCCGGTCGGATCCGGGGCGAGCATGTAGAAGATCTCGCCCACGTTGCTGGTGGCGCACGACTGCCGTGGAAACAGGTCGCGGCCGAAGAAGAAGCCGCCCACGAACGACTCGGAGTTCGGCTCGGTCAGCTCGTTCACCACGCGGGTGTACAGGATGATCACCCGCTGGTTGTCGTCGATGTCGGTGGGGACGCCGAAGTTCTGGGTGTCCACCGGGTAGATCAGCGTGTCGAAGGTCACGCCGACCGAGCGGAACTCAGCGGGGCTGAAGCCGCCGGACGGGTTGGCGATGTCCTCCGCCACGATGGCGCGCTCCGTGACCGCGGCGACGCGTGCCCTGCGGATGTCGGGATTCCGGCAGGCATCCCGCGATGCGTTCAGGTTCAGCGTGTCCCCCACGCGCGGGACCACCCGCGACCTCTGGAGGGAGGGGTGCGCCCCCCGTGCGCGGATCTCCCGGGCGGCGGGGATGAGGGGGGTGAGCTCGCGGATCTCCCGCTCGCGCAGGCGCTGGTGGAATGCCCAGTCCGGCTCCGGCCCGCGCAGCCCGGCGAGCGCCGCTGCGGCGCTCCACGCGGCGGCGCTCGCCGCACCCACCGAGGCGCGGACGTTCCCCCCCGTGATCTCGATCACCAGGCTCTTGGCGCTCGAATCCGAAGCGTTGAAGGGGATCAGCACGTACTCGGAGCCGTCCACCCCTCCCTCCAGGGAGATGGCCTGGGCCTCCCCGCCCGTGACCGTCAGCACCTCGCCCACCTGCAGCTGGGCGCCCGGCCGGAAGAGGCCCGCCACCGCGGTCTGCACCCGGGGCGAGGCCGGCCCGTCGCTGCAGCCCGCCAGGACCCCCGCAAGAAGCATACAGAATACCGGGAACCGCATGTGGCCCTCCTCGGGATGGTGACTCAGAAGCGATACGACAGCCCCACGTCCAGGAGAACGTGGGAGACCCGGACCGATTCGTTCCCCAGCTCGCCCAGGTCCAGCTCGGCCGCGTAGGTGCGATAGTGGACCCCCGGGGTGAGCCGCAGCGCACCCGGGAGCGCGAGGCCCACGCCGCCCCCGACCTGGAGGCCCAGGGCCGGGTCGGAGGAGAGCTCTCCGTCCGTCCCGGTGAAGGTGAGCTGGTGGAGCAGCCCTCCCGCGCGGATCCAGGGCGCGAGCCCGCCGATCCGCGCGGGCGTCACCTGGAGGGCGAAGTCTCCACCCTGGTCCACGACCGTGCCCTCCAGGCCCCGCTGCGCGCAGCGGGGACAGTCGAACCGGGCCTGGCTGTACCCTCCGACCAGGGCGAGGCGGGAGGTGACGTGAACGGCGAGCAAGGCCCCGAACGCCGGGCCGCCCTCCGCCCCGACCCCCGGGTCGTCCTCGCTGAACTCTCCGGTCGGGATCCCCACGCCGGCCCGGACCTCCACGGACACCGGGACCGGGAGAAGGGACTGCGCCGCCAGGGGCCCCGTCCCGGCCAGCAGCAGCAACGAAAGCACGACGTGGACTCGGTTCATGGACTCGCTCTCCGCTGGTCGCCGGGCGCATGGCCCCTCCGCACCGGTATACGGCGTCGAGGCCGGCTGCGGATCCATGCGGGAACGATGCCAGCCCGTCGACGGGTGCCCCGCAGCGCCCTCCACCGGCGTACAACTTGCGGCGGCTTCCCCCTCCCGCTCCCCGGGGGCGGGCATCGGAAGGGGACCGAATCTTTATCGTCAGGAGGGACGCATGGCACGCTACGGCACGGACTACGGCAGCTTCGGCAACCGCGGGTATTCCGCCGGCGGAGGCGGCCGGGGCGGCTACGGCGGGAGCCCGTACGGCGGCGGCTACGACCGAGGCGGCTCCTACCCCCGCGGCGGCGGGTACGGCGACGACCGCGACCTGGGAGACCAGCTCCGCGAAGGGTGGAACACCCTGAGGCGGGGTGTGCGCCGCGCCTTCGGGGGCGGCGGACCCGACCGGGGCGGCTACGGAGGCAGGGGCGGGGAGGGCGGGCAGCGCGGCGGCATGGGCCGCCAGGGCGCCTTCCGCGGGCGCGGTCCGGCGTACGACACGTACTTCCGCCGGGACTTCATGACGAACCAGGGAGACTTCAACCCCGAGTTCGGCGGCGGAGAGGACTACGGCTACCGCGGCACGAGCATGCGCGGCCGGATGCAGGGCGGACCCTCCGGCGGCATGGGGCGGCCGGGAGGCGGGCAGGGCGGCCGGGGCCGCGGCGGCTTCGGCGGCGCCCCGCGCGGGGACCGGGTCTCGTACGGGCCGGGATACGGCGAGCGCTGGGAGACCACGCTCCCCGAAGACATCGCGCGCCGCAACTTCGAAGGCCGGTAGCCGGAGCGGGGGGGGGG
>DASYWD010000615.1 GCA_035936415.1 Longimicrobiaceae bacterium | reverse complement strand
CCCGGATCTCCTCCCGGACCTCCCCGATCATCCGCTGCTTCTCCTCGAAGTGCAGAAAGGAGCTGTCGAAGGACATCAGCGCGATGTCCGTCAATTCCTCCCAGGTGAAGCCGAGGTGCTGGTGCGCCCGCCAGTACTCCTCCGTCACCGTGGTGGCGCTCATCAGCCGGTTGTCAGTGTTCAGGCTGAGCACGATCCCTTCGTCGTAGTAGAGCCGCAGCGGGTGCTCCGCGAAGCTGCGCACCGCGCGCGTCTGAACGTTGGAGGTCAGGCAGATCTCGATGGGGACGCGGAAGTCCTTGACGTACTGCATCAGGTCGGGGTCCTCGAAGAGCCGCGTGCCATGCCCGATACGGTGCGCCTTGCAGTAGTGCAGCGCCTGATGGATGGATTCAGGCCCGTACGCCTCTCCGGCGTGGATGGTCGCGGCCATGTTCTTGTTGATGACGGTGAAGAAGGCGTCCTTGTGCTTCTTCGCCGGGTAGTTGTACTCCGCCCCCGCCAGGTCGAAGGCCACCACGCCGCGGTCCTTGTACGCGACCGTGAGGTCCGCCAGGTCGCGTGAGGTGGCCGGCTCCATGTTGCGGATCCCGCAGATGATGATCGCGGTGCGGATCCCGAAGTCCTCCTCCGCCTGCCGTAGCCCCCGCAGCGGCGCTTCCACCGCCTCGGTGAGCGGGAGCCCCTCGCGCGAGTTGAGGATCGGGGAGTAGCGGATCTCCGCGTACCGCACGTTCTCCCGCGCCAGGTCCTCCGCCAGCTCGTAGGCGATCCGCTCCAGCGCGTCCGCCGTCTGCATCACGGAGAGGGTGATCTCGAAGCGCTCCAGGTACTCCACCAGGTTGCGCGCGTCCTGGACGTGCATGTAGTCGCGCAGGCGGTCGGGATCCTGGGCCGGCATCTTCTTCCCGTACTCCGCCGCCAGCTCCAGCATCGTCTCCGGGCGCAGCGAGCCGTCCAGGTGGACGTGCAGCTCCGCCTTGGGGAGCCGGTGCAGCAGGTCCCGCGTCACTTCGTTCGCCATGTCCACCGTCCTAGTGCGTGTCGTATCGCGGTCGTTCCGCCCCGGAAAAGCGGCAGGCGGACGCACCCACCGGTGCGTCCGCCTGTGCGGAGGCCGTCTCGCTCGCCGCTCCGGTGGAGAATGATACGCTCCCTGGCGCCGCGCCGCTACCTCCCTGTCTGCGGCTCCGTCAGAGGAGGATCCCCACGACGCAGGCGGTCATGAACGCGGCCAGGGTGCCGCCGATCATCGCCCGCAACCCCAGCCGGCTCAGGTCGCCGCGCCGCTCCGGGGCCAACCCGCCGATCCCGCCGATCTGGATGGCGATGGAGCTGAAGTTTGCGAAGCCGCAGAGCGCGTACGTGGCGATCACCACCGCGCGCGCGCTGAGCGGCTCGCCGCCCTCCAGCATGCTCGCCAGGTGGAGGTAGGCCACGAACTCGTTGAGGACCGTCTTCTCCCCCAGCAGCGTCCCCACCGCCTGGGCGTCCTGCCAGGGCGTGCCCATCAGCCAGGCGATGGGCGCGCCGATCCATCCCAGCACGGTCTGGATGGTGAGCGGCACACCGAACAGCCCCGTGATCCAGCCGAAGAGGCCGTTGAGCAGCGCCAGCAGGGCGATGAAGGCCAGCAGCATGGCGCCCACGTTCAGCGCCAGAGAGAGGCCCTCGCTCGCGCCGCGCGCCGCCGCGTCGATCACATTGGCGTCGGGCTTCTCCAGCTCCACTCGGATGTCGCCCCGGGTGACGGACTCCTCCGTCTCCGGGTACATGATCTTGGAGATGGCGAGCGCCGCCGGCGCCGACATCACCGACGCGGCGATCAGGTGCCCCGCGATGTCCGGGAAGAAGGCCACCAGCATCCCCACGTAGGCCGCCATGACCCCGCCCGCCACCGTGGCGAAGCCGCCGGTCATCACCGCGTGAAGTTCGCTCTTCGTCATCGTCCTCACGAACGGCTTCACCAGCAGCGGCGCCTCCGTCTGCCCCACGAAGATGTTGCCGGCCGCGCTCAGGCTCTCCGACCCCGAGGTCCCCATGGTCCGCACCATCAGCCAGGCGAACGCCTTCACGAAGAGCTGCATGATCCCCAGATAGTACAGCAGGGTCATCAGGCTGGAGAAGAAGATGATCGTGGGGAGCACGCTGAAGGCGAAGAGCGCGCCGGTCGCGGCCCAGGTGCCTGTATCCCCCACCGAGCCGAACGGCCCCGCGGCCGGCCCCACCGGGACGTTGGGGCGCACCAGGTTGCCGAACAGGAAGCCGGCGCCCTCGTTGGTGTAGCCCAGCAGCGCCACGAACACCTGGTTCAGGGCGTCGAAGAACGCCCGTCCGGGACCGGTGAGCAGGATCAGCATGGCGAAGACGAACTGCAGTCCCAGCCCCCACGCCACCACCCGCCACTGCACGGCCTTGCGGTTCACGCTCAGGAGCCACGCCACGCCGACGAATACGAGAAGGCCGAGCAGGCTTGTCGCCTTCTGCGCCGGGGTCCCGCCGCGGGCCTCCTCGCGCGCGAGGCGGGCCCGCTGCGCCGCGCTCAGCTCGGCGGCGGGCGCGAGCCCCGGCTCCGAGGGCTCGATCACGCCGCTCTCCACGGGCTGCTGCGCCTCCGCGGTTCCGGGCGCGGGGAGGACCTCCGCGGGGGTGACGGTGTCGGCGGGAGCGACGACCGGTGCTTCCTGCGCACGCGAGGACATCCAGCCCAGGCCCAGGAGGAGTGCCGCCGCCATCCAGAGCGGGGCGAGCCTGAGGAGGACCTTCTTTCGGTGGGCCATCGGGTCGAGTGTGGGGGAGGGCCGTAAAGAGGCCCCCGGGGCGGGAGTCCGGAGCGGGCCGCGCGGGGGCGGGGAGGGGAGCGTGCTTCCCGGGGGGATATCTTACGCTCACCACCCCAATCGCGCTACCTCGTCACGCGTCAGCTGCACCTTGTGCCGCTTCGCCTCCACCAGCGGCCGCTTCTCGAAGAGCTTGATGAGGACCAGCCCGGCCACGAAGCCGCCCACGTGCGCCCACACCGCCACGCCGCCCTGCTCCCCCGCCTCCGGCCCGAAGGTGAACACCCCCGTCGCGAGCTGGATGAAGAACCAGTAGCCCAGCAGGAAGAAGGCGTTCAGGTTCACCAGGAAGATGGGCGGGATCCAGGTCCGCACGCTCACCCGCGGGTACAGCACGATGTACGCCCCCATGATCCCGCTGATCGCGCCGCTCGCCCCCACCGCCGGGATGGAGCTGGCGGGGCTCAGGTAGACGTGCGCCAGCGCCGCCGCGACGCCGCACACCAGGTAGAAGACGATGAAGCGCAGGTGCCCCATCGAGTCCTCGATGTTGTTCCCGAAGACCCAGAGGAAGAGCATGTTCCCCAGGATGTGCTCCCAGCTCCCGTGCATGAACATCGACGTCAGCACGGCCTCCCACCCGAGCCCCTGCTGCGGGCACGCCCCGGTGAGCTCGCACGGCACCGTGCCGAAGACGTAGACCGAGGCCTCCAGCGCACGCATCTCCCCCGCGCCCTGGAGCATGAACCACGCGACCAGGTTCAGCGCGATGAAGACCACCGTCATGAACGGCGTGGTCTCGGTCGGGTTCTCGTCGCGAAGCGGGATCAAGCGGCGGCGGCTCCGTCCGTGGTGTCGGGTACGACGGTTCGCCGGGTGGGATCTGCAAGAAGGATGTCAGGTGGGGCCGGTGCCGTCGGTGGGGCCGTCGGTGGGGCCGCTCCGGAGCCAAGCCAAACAGCCGGCTTGTCTCCTCCGCGGGTCGCGGAGCCAGCCGAAACGGCCCGGCTGTCTCCGCTCCGCTGCGGGAGCCTCGCACGATACGGCTGTGCGAGTCTCCCTCCGCAACAGTTTCGGGAACGGCAGAACGACGACGACCCGTCACCCTTCCGTCGCTTGGCGGGCAGGGGCCGGGGGTGGGGCGTCGCCGACGGTCCCCTACCTGTTCCCCGCCCGCTGCTCCGCCGCGGCCTTCGCGGCCAGCTCCGCCGGGACGATCTCCCAGTTCTTCCGGAACACCTGCCCCGGGGCGATGTTGCCGCGCCGGCGGATCTCCTCCACCAGCAGCTCGCGGATCCCCTCGTCCTTGTCGTAGACCACCGGCGCGCCGATCAGCATGGAGAAGCCGCCGCTGCCACTGGCGCGGTAGTTGTTCAGCGCGATGGTGAAGGTGTCCGTCGGGCGCACGGGGCGGCCGTTGCGCTCCAGGCGCACCAGGCGCTGCCCTACCGGCTTCGTGAGGTCGAGCGTGTAGTCCACGCCGCTCACCACGTCGAAGTTGTAGCCGGGGACGGCGGGGTTCACGATCCGCTCGCAACGGCCGCCGGGGCAGGGGAGGTAGTACTCCGCGCTCTTCTCGATGTACTCCCGGAGCTGCGTGCCGGTGATGCGGACCGCCTTCAGCGTGTTGTCGTACACGTACAGCCCCGCCACGTCCGCCACCGTAATCGGCCCCGCGGGGATCCGCGAGCTCAGGGAGAAGGCGGCGGTGGCGGAAAGGTCCGCTCCCGTCACCCTGCGCTGCACGTCGTTGATCAGGTCCAGGATGGGGGTGTCCTCCACCCGCGCGCGGGCCGAGGTCCACTCCGCCGCCGACGTGCCGATCCGCTGGTTCACGTAGGCGCGCGTGCGCTCGTGCGCCGGGGCCAGCTCCGCGGCGAAGCGCGCGTCGGGGGCGCGCATCCCGGGGCGCAGGATCCGGCCCTGCTTCTCCACGATCCGCCACCCGCCCGCCGGAGTGCTCTCCACCTCCAGCTCCGCCACCGCCAGCGAGGCCGCCCAGTTCTTCGCCTGCAGGAGGAGGGTATTCGCGATGGTCGTATCCGCCAGCTCCCGGTGCGAGTGCCCCATGAAGATCACGTCGATCCCGGGAACCTCGTGGGCCATGGCCGCCGCCGCGTTCTCCACCGGCACCCCCGTAGCGGCGGTGTCGTAGCTGGAGCCCTCCAGCCCCCCATGCGCGGCCACCACCACGACGTCGGCGCCCTGCGCGCGCAGCTCGGCGACCACCGGCCGCACGCTGGAGACGATGTCGCGGAAGTCCAGCTTCCCCTGGACGTTGTCCCGGTCCCAGATGAGCACCCCCGGCGGGGTCACCGCCGTGACCCCGATGCGGATCGGCTTCCCGTCGATGGTGCGCTCCAGCATGACCGAGGGGCGGTACGCGTGCCGGTCCGTGCCCGCCACGAAGGTGTTCGCCGAGATCCAGGGGAAGCGGGACTTCGCCACCACCGCGTCCAGGTGGGGGATCCCGTAGTTGTACTCGTGGTTGCCGATGGCCGCCGCGTCGTACTCCAGCAGGTTCATCGCCTGCGCCACCGGGTGCACCTCGCCGGGGCCGAGCTTCGAGTGCACGAAGCCCAGCGGGTTCCCCTGGAGCAGGTCGCCCGACTCGAAGAGCGCGGTACGCCCCGGGTTCGCCGCGCGGATGCTGTCGATCAGCGGCACCAGCCGGGCGAGGCCGTTCTCCGTCTCCTTCCCGGTGTAGTAGTCGTGCGGGAGGAGCCAGCCGTGCACGTCCGTGGTCCCCATCAGCACCAGCTCGCCGCGAGCCGAGGCGGTCTCCGGCGCGGGTGCGACCTGGACGGCGGGCGCGCAGCCGAACGCCGCGGCCGCGAGGACGGTCAGCAGGCCCGCGCGGAGGGCGCGGGGCGGGACAGGAGCGTGCATCGGTCTCCTCGGGAAGTCGGGGTCGGTTCCCGCGCGCCGTCCACCGGGCGCGGCGACAGCGGGTACACCAGAAGGGGGGGCGATGCTCCACGGCCCGCGCTCCTTTGCCACGCCGCGGACGCCCCGCTAAATTCCCCGCGCGTCTCACACCACCCCGTTCCAACCCGGAGGACCGCTTGCACGCTCCTCGTCTGGTCACCGCGGCGCTCGCGCTGCTGGCCGTTCCCGCCGCCGCGCAGCAGGCGCCCGCCACCGCGCCTGCCGCCGAGCGCGTCGTCGTCATCCGGGCCGGACGGCTCATCGACGGCACCGGCGCGGCCCCGCGGGAGAACGTCACCATCCTGGTGCGCGGCAACCGCATCGCCGAGGTGGGCCCGCGGGTGCAGGCGCCCGCCGGGGCGGAAACGGTCGACCTCTCCGGGTGGACGGTGATGCCCGGCTTCATCGACACCCACACGCACATCACCAGCGACCCCAGCGGCGGGTACTCCGAGCGCACGCTGCGGCAGTTCCCCGGCTACTCCGCGCTGGTCGGCGCCAAGAACGCGCGCGCCACCCTCCTGGCGGGGTTCACCACGGTGCGCGACGTGGGCTCGGACGGGTGGGCGGACGTGGCGCTGAAGCACGCCATCAACGACGGCGTCGTGCCGGGCCCGCGGATGTACGTCGCGGCGCACTCGCTGGGGATCACCGGCGGCCACTGCGACACCAACGGCTACCGCCCGGACCTGCGCGAGGAGCCCGGCGTGCAGGAGGGGATCGCCAACGGCGTGGACGCGGTGCGCGCCGCCGTCCGCTACCAGGTCAAGTACGGGGCGGACGTGATCAAGACCTGCGCGACCGGGGGCGTCCTTTCCGCGGGGGACGCGGTGGGGGTGCAGCAGTACTCCGAGGACGAGCTGAGGGCCATGGTGGAGACCGCCGCCATGGCCGAGCGCCGGGTGGCGGCGCACGCGCACGGCCCGGAGGGGATCAAGGCCGCGGTGCGCGCCGGGGTGGCCTCCATCGAGCACGGCTCCGTCCTCGACGACGAGGCGATCCGGATGATGAAGCAGCGGGGGACGTACCTGGTCCCCACGATGATGGCCTTCGACGCGGTGGTGCGGGGCGCGCGCGGGGGCACGCTGGCGCCCTGGGCCGCCGCCAAGGCGCTGGAGATCTCCCCGCACGCGCAGGAGTCCGTCCGCCGCGCCATCCGCGCCGGGGTGCCCATCGCCTTCGGAACGGATGCCGGCGTCTTCCCGCACGGGACCAATGCCGACGAGTTCCGGCTCCTGGTGGACGCGGGGATGACCCCCATGCAGGCGATCCTCGCCGCCACCCGCGAGGCCGCGAAGCTCCTGGGAGTCGCCGACCTGGGCACCGTGGCGCCCGGGAAGCTGGCCGACGTGGTCGCGGTGCGCGGCGACCCGCTCCGCGACGTTGAGGCCCTCAAGCAGGTGGGCTTCGTGATGAAGGATGGCGTGGTCTACAAGCGGGACGGCACACCGCTCGCGGACGTGCGCCAGGCGCATTCCGCGAACTAGCCCGCCTTACCCGGTACACATGGCGTTCCGCTTCTTCTCCCGGCCGGCCGCGGTCATGTCCCGGCCCGTCCTCGGCTGCGGCCTGCTCCTGGCGGCGCTCGCGTCCACCCCCGCGGCGGCCCAGGTCCAGCCCGCGCCGCGCGACACCGTGCCCGCGGCCACTCCCGCCGTCCCCCCGGCGGCGGCTCCGGCCGACACCGCAGCCATCGCGCGCACGGCCGCCGCGGAGGCCGACACCGTCGACGGCGTCTCGCCCAGGGGCGCCTTCCTCCGCTCGCTGGTGCTCCCGGGGTGGGGCCAGTCCGCCGTGGGATCTCCCGGGCGCGGCGCGATCTACTTCGCGCTGGAGGCCGGGAGCCTCTGGATGGTCTACAAGAGCCATCGCAAGCTCGGCTTCGCCCGCCGCAGCCAGGCCTCGCTCCGCGAGACCGGCGAGGTCTCCGAGGAACGGCAGATTCCCCTGGTGAACGCTCGCGAGCAGCAGCTCGAGGACTGGATCACCCTTTCCGGCTTCCTCCTCCTCTTCAACGCGGCGGACGCCTTCGTCGCCGCGCACTTGGTGGACTTCGACGAGCGCATCGGCGTGGTTCCGGGGCGCGACGGCGGCGCCGAGCTGCGGGTCTCGCTCCCCGTGGGGAGGCCGAGGTGAGCCCCGGCGCCCCGGTCGCGGTCTTCGACTCGGGGCTCGGGGGGCTCTGGGTGCTGCGCGAGATCCGCTCCCGGCTCCCCGCGGAGGACCTGCTCTACCTCGCCGACAGCGACTGGTGCCCGTACGGGCCCCGTCCCCAGCTCGAGATCCGCGCCCGGTCGCTGGAGATCGGCCGCTGGCTGCAGGCGCAGGGCGCCAAGGTCCTGGTGGTCGCCTGCAACACGGCCTCCGGCGCGGCGCTGGAGGCGCTCCGCGAGGCGCTGGAGATCCCGGTCGTGGGGATGGAGCCGGCGGTGAAGCCCGCCGTGCGCGACACCCGCGCCCGGCGCGTCGGCGTCCTCGCTACCGAGGGCACCCTCGCCTCCGAGCGCTTCGCCCGGCTGCTGCGCGAGCACGCGGAGGGGGTGGAGGTGGTCGCCCGGCCGGGGACGGGGCTGGTGGAGATGGTGGAGGAGGGGGAGTTCGACGGCGCACGGGTGCGCGCCGTGCTGGACGCGGCGCTCGCTCCCTTCCGCGAGGCCGCCGTGGACACGGTGGTCCTCGGCTGCACCCACTACCCGTTCCTCTGGGAGGCCATCGCGGGGGTGCTCGGCCCGGAGGTGCGGCTGGTGGACAGCGCCCCGGCCATCGCCCGGCAGACGGAGCGCGTGCTGGAGGAGCAGGGGCTGGGCGCGCAGGGGAGGGAGGGCCGGGTGCGGATCCTGACGACCGGGGATTCCGCCGAGGTGGGGGAGGTGGTGGCCCGCCTCTGGCCGGAGCCGGCGAAGGTCGAAGGCGTGGCGCTCTGATCCGGCGGGCGGCGGTGCGCCGGGACCCGCGAGTCAGCCGGGGGTCGGCCAGCGGCGCAGCTCCGGCGGGCCGCCCGAGGGGGGGAGCGCCAGGTAGGTGAAGTGCCGGATCCAGTCCCCCGCGTTGGCGTAGAAGCGCCCGGGCTCCACCTCCACCACCGCGGGCACGTGCGCGTGCCCCGCCACCACCAGCCCCAGCCCCGGGTCGGCCCGCAGCCGCTCCTCCGCCCAGGCCTGGATGTGTCCCGCACGCCCCTTGCTGTGCACGTCGCCGGTGTCCGCCTTGTGCTCCGTGGTGGAGGCGATCCGCGCGATCCTCGTCCCCAGGTCCGGGTGCACGACCCGGAAGGCGCCCACCACCGCCCGGTTGCGGATGAACGCCTTGAGCGCGCGATACTTGAGGTCGCCCCGCCCCACGCCGTCTCCGTGCGCCACCAGCGTCCGCCGCCCCGCCAGCTCCATCTCCACGGGCCCGTCGAGGAGCCGGATTCCCACCTCGTCACGCAGAAAGCTCCCCGCCCACGCGTCGTGGTTCCCCCCCACGAAGGAAACGGGGACCCCCGCCTCAACCACGTCCGCCAGCGCGGCCACGGTGCGGTAGTGCTCCCGCAGGATCACCGTCCCGTACTCGAACCAGAAGTCGAACAGGTCGCCGTTGATCAGCAGCCCGGACGCGTTGCCGGGGACGTCCCGAAGGAACTCGCGGAACGCCGCCTCCGTTGCGCGCGGGACGGCGCCGAGGTGCGTGTCGGAGACGATCAGGTAGGGGAGGGTGCTCATAGGCGCGGGAAGCTACCAGCCGTGCTTCCCCCCGACAACCTCCAGCAAGGCTCGCTTCCCTCGCGGAGGTGGTGACCGGGAGGAGGTGGGGTGCTCCCGGAGGAATTCAAGCTGTCTGAGCGAAGCGAGTGCTCGCAAGCGAGTCCCTTCGGGTTCTTGAATTCCGGAGGGAGTACCCCGCCGACGCCCCCGCGCGCCCATGCCCACGACCCGCCGTTGCCGGCCGTCGCCTGTCCCTTGGTGCGTTTGACACACCGCGCCACCCCGGGTACAATCCGGGCGCAACCATCCGGCCGGGCGGGATCCCGCCGGCGCGAACGGCCACCGAGCGCCCTCCCGTGAGCGAGACCCCCTTCCGATCCGTCGTCGAGCTGCGAGTCCGCTACCCCGAGACTGACCAGATGGGGGTCGTCTACCACGCGAACTACCTGGCGTGGTGCGACATGGGCCGGACGGAGCTGATCCGGGCGCTCGGAAAGCCGTACGCGGAGCTGGAGCGCGAGGGGATCTTCCTGGCCGTCGCCGACGCGTCGCTCCGCTACCACGCCCCTGCTCGCTACGACGACCTAGTCCGGGTGGAGACCTGGGTGGAGGAGGTCCGCTCGCGCACGGTGGCCTTCGCCTACCTGATCACCCGGGTGGACGGAACGGGCCCGGGGCGCCTGGTGACCGCCCGCACCACCCTGATCGCGCTGGACCGGGCGGGGGCCACGCAGAAGCTCCCCGCCCACCTCGTCGCCGCGCTCCGCGGCGCCCTCCCGCCGCAAGGAGCCGTCTCTTGATCCCCGCACGCGCCCTCCCTGGCCTACTCGTCGCCGCGGCCGCGATCGCCGGCTGTGCCCGCCCCGCCGTCGCCCCCGCACCCGAGCCGGAGCACCGCACGGCGAGGCAGCTCCGTACCGAGGCGGAGGTGGACGCCGTGGCGACCCTCCTGCGGATGGAGGACCGGCGCGAGCTGGACCCGGCGCTGCTGGACGACGCGGCGGCGTTCGCCAACGCCGAGGTGCGGCGG
>DASYWD010000614.1 GCA_035936415.1 Longimicrobiaceae bacterium | reverse complement strand
GGTCCACCCCGCCGCCCAGCCGGCGCGCTCCCGCCAGCCGAGCGGCGGCGCGGAACGGTCCGCGGCTTGCGGGGTTCCTGCACGGTCGGAGGTCCGCGTACCCGCCACTATCCCCGGCTCCTTGCGCTCATACTCCCTGGTCGACCTTTCGTGGCCCGAGGTGGCGTCCTACCTGGAGCGAGACCGCCGGATCATCCTCCCGGTGGGCGCCTGCGACCAGCACGGGCCGCACCTTCCCATCGGCGCCGTGACCTGCATCGCCGAGGCGCTCGCGGACGACCTGTCGCGGGAGTTCCAGGTGCTGCGCGCGCCCACCTTTCCGTACGGCGTCAACGTCCCCGGCGAGCGGGGCTTCGCCGGGACCGCCACGCTCCGCGGAAAGACGCTGCACCGGGCGCTGAACGAGCTGGTCGCCGCCTGGGAGGGGCAGGGCTTCACCGAGATCGTGATGATCACCGCCACCGACTACGACCCCCAGGCCGAGGCGATGGCGACGGTGTACGCGCAGAAGGCGCGGGTGCGGGTGGTGGAGGCGCTGGCCGTGGACCTGTCGGAATATCTCAGCGATCCCGGGGGGCCGCAACACGGCGGCGAGGCGGTCACCTCGCTCCTCCTGCACCTGCGCCCCGAGGTCGTGGACCTGGAGGCCGCGCAGGACTGCGTCCTGGACCAGGACAGCTACCGCCGCTTCCGGCGCGGCAAGCTCCGCACCCTCCCGGCGGGGTGTCCCGGGAACGTGGGCCGCCCCACCCTCGCCACCTCCGAGACCGGGCGCCGCATCTACGAGCACGTCCTGGATCGCATCCGGCAGAAGGTGTTCATCGCGCCCCCACCCGACGACGAGTGACTCCCCGCACTCCCGCACTTTCGCACTCCCGCACTTTCGCACTTTCGCACTCCTCCGGGGTACCACCGCCCTCACGAATGCCCAGACAAGGAGACTCCATGCCAGTCCTGCGCAGAAACGCCCTTCGCCTCGTCCCCATCCTGCTTCTCGCCGCGGCGGCGCCGGTCGGGGCGCAGACGGTGGTGGACCAGGGGACGTTCCAGATCTCCGTGGGCGGGCAGCCCGCGGGGCGCGAGGAGTTCTCCATCCGGCAGTCGGGGAGCGGGCGCGGTGCCGAGGTGGCCGCCAGCGGGCGCGTCGAGGTGACGCTCCCCGGCGGCACCCTGGAGCTGACCCCGAGGCTGCGCGCGCGGGGGCTGGACGCGGCGCCGGTCAGCTACCAGGTGGACGTGGGGGGCGACTCCCCCAGCCGACTCCTGGGGCAGGTGGGGGCCGGCCGCTTCAGCGCGCGCATCGTGTCCGCCTCCGGCGAGCAACTCCGCGAGTACGTCGCCAGCGACCGGGCGCTGGTCCTGGACGACGGGGTCGCGCACCACTACTACTTCCTCGCGCAGCGGGAGCGCTCCGGCACCGTCCCGGTGATCGTGCCCCGGGAGAACCGGCAGGCCATGGCGACCGTCTCCAGCATGGGGGAGGAGCGCGTCACCATCGGGGGCGCCACGGTCAACCTCTTCCACCTGGTGGTGCGGATCCCCGGCTCCGGCGAGCGCCACGTCTGGGTGGACGCGCTCAACCGCGTGATCCGGGTCCGCATCCCCGAGAGCGGGTACGAGGCGGTGCGGACCGAAGTGCCACGCTGACCCGCTCCGGGCCGGGCACGCGGCGCTCCCCTCTCCCGCGGGGCGGGGCTATCTTGTCCCGCGAACCCGCCCGTCCCCCGAGCCGAACGCCCGTGCCCGACTCCGCGTACACCGACAGCGCCGCGCCCGCCCCGCTCCACCGCAGGGTGCTCCAGACCTTCGCCGCACCCGGGGAGCTGTTCCGCGGCTTGCGCGAGCAGGCGCCCTGGGTGGGGCCGCTCGCCCTTTCCATCGCCGTGGGGATGCTGGTGGTGCTCGCCGTCCCGGACCAGGCGTTCGTGGAGGCCACGGAGGGCGCGGTGAACCGGCGGGGGCGCCCGGTGGAGATCACCTCCGATCCCGAGACCATCGTCCGGTACGGGCGCCTGATGGGGATGCTCGTCGCCGTGGTGCGCCAGCCGCTGGCCGCCTTCGCCTTCGCGGGCCTCCTGACGCTGGTCTTCAGCCTCCTGCTCCGCGGCCGCGCGCGCTTCCTCCAGTACCTGGCCGTCACGACGCACGCCTTCCTGATCACCGCGCTGGGGTCGCTGCTCGCAGTCCTGGTGGCGGTGCTCCGCGGCACGGAGCCGGAGGGGATCACCCCGGCGCTCCTCCCCGGGATCCCGGCGGGGACCTTTTTACACCGCGTGCTCGCCGGGACCGACCTGTTCACCGTGTGGGCCATCCTCTTCGCCGCGCTGGGGGTGAGCATGCTGGACCGGAACCGTTCGTGGGGAACGGCTTCCGCGATCCTGCTCGGCGCCTACCTCGCGGTCGTCGCCGCCCTCGCGGCGCTTACCGCCTGAGTCCCACGGGGGTTACTCTCTCCGGCCGGCCGGTGCTAAATTCAGGCGCGGCGCCAAGTATGCGCCGCCGTGCGGGGCGCAGGACGCCCTGAAACCATTTCCGGTCCGCCTGCGTAGTCCCACACGCGGGCCGTCCCTGCTTCACTCCTCTACTGCGAGCGATCCCGTGATGTCATCTCTTCGCACCCCGACCCCCGGCCGGGCCTCCGCAGCGCGGCTGGCCGGCGCCCTGCTCTTCGCCGCCGCGCTCGCAGCACCCGCCGCGCTCGGCG
>DASYWD010000613.1 GCA_035936415.1 Longimicrobiaceae bacterium | reverse complement strand
GCCTGCGGCCAGCAGGGCGCCCAGGGCCAGGCGGCGGAGCGTGGCCGCGCGGGGTCGTTGCATCGGGTTCGGTGTCGGTCGGCGGAACGGGACGTCGTGGCTCAGCGGCCGCCCGGCGCCCCGATGCGCCCGGCGGCCTCTTCCGTGAGGACCCGCCGCGCGGCCACGAAGTGGGTGCGGTAGTACTCGCCGCGCCGGCTGAAGAGGTCGTCGTAGCGCACCCCCTTCCCGCTGGCGGAGCTGTGCAGGATCCGCCCCTCGCCCACGTACATCGCCGCGTGGTCGATGTAGGAGCCGTCCTTGGCGAAGAACATCAGGTCGCCGGGGCGCAGCTCCTCGATCCGCGTGGGCACCGGCTCCCCCATCCGCACCTGGTCGCGCGTGACGCGCGGCAGCTCCACCCCGTGCATCCGGTACACGTAGCGGAGGAAGCCGGAGCAGTCGAACCCCTCCTCCGGGGTGTTCCCGCCCCAGCGGTACGGCACCCCCAGGAAGCTCTCCCCGGTGCCGATGGCGAGCGCCGCCATCGCGGACGCGGAGGCGGGTGCCCCGGCGGGCACGGCCAGGTGGATGGAGGCGCGGGGGTGCGTGGGGCGGGCCACGACCGGGCGACGCGCGGGCCCGAACGCCAGCGCCACCCCGGCGCGCACCTCCAGCCGGGCCGGCATCCCGTCGGCGAAGGGGGTCCGGTAGCGACCCTCCCCCTCCAGGGCCAGCGGGCCGGCGACCTGGTGGGTGTAGATGCCGCCCAGGCTGCTGGAAAGGGCGACGCCGCCCGTGGCCGTCTGCTGCGCGCCGACGCCCACCAGGAGCCGGACGCCGTCCAGGCCGGGGAGGAGCCGGCCCAGGTGGCCGACTCCGTCCACGTCCGCCATCCAGCGCGAGGGCGCTCCGGCGGCCCGGGGCACGGCGTCCACCGCCGCGCCCAGGCGGAGCCCGAGCCCGTCGCGCTCGGTGGCGAGCGTGCCGCCCATGCGCGCGGCGGTGAGCCCGGCGCCAGTGGAGGTGAAGGCGGAGAGGCTGGTCCGTGCCTGCGCGGAGAGCGCCGCGGGGAGGAGCAGCAGGGCGGGGAGGAGGGCGGCTGTGCGTGTCATGGGAGCAGCGGGGCGGTGCGGCCCGCCCGGAGGGGGCCGCGGAGGTTCACCGGCAGGTCGAGGAGGGGAGACACCGGCAGCGGAGCGGGAGACCCGGGCCGCCCGGCGCACCCCGCGGGACAGCGGGGGCGGACCGGGCACGCCCAAAGTTCCGGCGCGGAAGCCCGGAGCGCAAGGGGCGTCTTTCGCAGACGGGCTGCGGCCGGGGGTGCCGCACTCTGCGAGAGATCATGCCGTCCAGACATAGTTCATGCCTGAACGACAGGCCGGAGCTCCCCGGAACGGCCGTTCCGGCAGCTTTTCCGGAGTGAGTTAAGCTTCGGTTAAAACGGCACTTACGCGCACAAGTCCAGGGCACACGCGAGGTTGCGCCGGTGTACAGAGCGTGGCAAGGAAGATGCGCAGGGAGACCGCAGAACAGGGCGTGCCGCGAGACGGCGGCGGCCCGGCGGACTACCGCTTACAGGGTGGTTGCAATGGCTGAGAAGACGATGCTTCCCGTGCTCCCGCTGAGGGAGACGGTGATCTTCCCCGGCGTCGCCGTGCCGATCTCGGCGGGGCGGCCGGGGACGCTGCAGGCGGTCGAGGCCGCACTCGCCGGCGACCGGCGGATGCTGGCCGTCGCGCAGCGTGAGAACCAGGACGAGGTAGAGGTCGAGAACCTGTACACCGTGGGCACCGTGGTGCAGATCGCCCAGGTGCAGCGCGGCGTGGGCGGCGTACAGCTGCTGATCCACGGCGAGGGCCGCGCCATGGCGCTGCACTTCGTGGAGGCCGAGAACGGCGCGCTCTCCGCGCAGGTCCGCGAGATGGAGGACCAGCAGCCGGTGAACACCGAGGACCCGGCGTACATCGCGCTCTACCGCGAGCTGCGCTCTCGCGGCTCCGAGCTGGCCCGGCGCCGCGGCGTCCCCGCGGAGATGCTGGAGCAGTTCCTGAGCGGGATCACGGACCCCGGCGCCTTCGCCGACCTGGTGGCCTTCTACACCGAGATCGACACCGAGGCCAAGCAGAAGCTGCTGGAGACGCTCTCCATCGAGGAGCGCATGCGCTCGCTGCTGCTCATCGTGCAGCGCCAGCTCGCCATGGTGGAGGCGCAGGAGGAGATCCAGCAGCAGGTGCAGGAGGAGCTGGGCGAGCGGCAGCGCGAGATGCTGCTGCGCGAGCAGATGAAGGCGATCCAGCGCGAGCTGGGCGACGGGGACGAGGGCGCCGAGGTGGAGGAGCTCCGCGAGCGCCTGGCCGCGCTCGACCTCCCGGAGGCCGCCCGCGAGGAGGCTGACCGCGAGCTCAGCCGCCTGGAGCGGACGCCGCAGCAGAGCGCCGAGTACCAGGTGATCCGCACCTACCTGGAGTGGATGGCGGACCTCCCCTGGAACCTCCGCACCGAGGACCGGCTGGACCTCCCGGCCGCGGAGGAGGTGCTGCACGAGGACCACTACGGGCTGGAGGACGTCAAGGACCGCGTACTGGAGTTCCTGGCGGTGCGGCAGCTCGCCGCGCGACGCGCGGAGCAGGAGGTGCAGCAGGAGGCCGCCGTGGAGGCCGAGGCGCTGGAGGGCACCGAGGCCGAGACGACCACGGAAGAGCTGGAGAAGGAGCTGACCGAGGCCAAGGCGCGCGCCACCGCCAGGGGACCCATCCTCCTCTTCGCCGGGCCTCCGGGGGTGGGGAAGACCTCCATCGCCAAGAGCATCGCCCGGGCGCTGGGCCGCAAGTACGTCCGCATCGCCCTGGGCGGCGTGCGCGACGAGGCCGACGTCCGCGGGCACCGGCGCACCTACGTGGGCGCCATGCCGGGGCGCATCGTCCAGGCGCTGAAGCAGGCCAAGTCCCGCAACCCGGTGATCCTTCTGGACGAGGTGGACAAGCTGGGCGTGTCCATGCAGGGCGACCCCTCCAGCGCGCTGCTGGAGGTGCTGGACCCGGCGCAGAACCACGAGTTCACGGACCACTACCTGGGCGTGCCCTTCGACCTGTCGGAGGTGCTCTTCATCGCCACGGCGAACTACGTCCAGAACATCCCGGCGCCGCTGTACGACCGGATGGAGGCGGTGGAGTTCCGGGGGTACACGGAGCAGGAGAAGAAGGCCATCGCCGAGCGCTACCTGCTCCCGCGCCAGGTCGAGGAGGCCGGGCTGGAGGAGGAGGAGCTGCAGGTGACCGACGCGGCGCTCCGCAGCGTGATCTCGGAGTACACCCGCGAGGCGGGGGTGCGCCAGCTGGAGCGCGAGGTGGGGAAGCTGGCCCGCAAGGCGGCGCGCCGGATCGCCTCCGGGACGGTGAGCCACGTCACGGTGGACGAGGCCGTGGTCAAGGACTTCCTGGGCCGCAGCCGGGTGCACCCGGAGCGCGCCGGGCGCGAGGACGTGGTGGGCGTGGCCACGGGGCTGTACTACACCCCGATGGGCGGCGACATCATGTTCATCGAGGCGTCGGCGCAGCAGCGCAGCGGCGGCGTGGCCGCCGCCGACGCGGAGAACGCGGCCCCGGGGTTCGGCAACCTGGTGCTCACGGGGCAGCTCGGCGACGTGATGAAGGAGTCGGCGCGCGCCGCGCTGACCTACGCCCGGGCCCACGCGGCCCGCTACGGGATCGACCCGCGCAAGGCGTGGGGCTCGGAGATCCACATCCACGTCCCCGCGGGAGCGATCCCCAAGGACGGCCCCTCGGCGGGCGTGGCGATGTCGGTGGCGCTGGCCTCGGTCCTGTCCGGCACGCCGGTCCGCTCGGACGTGGCGATGACGGGCGAGGTGACGCTGACCGGCCGGGTGCTCCCCATCGGCGGGGTGAAGGAGAAGCTCCTGGGGGCGCACCGGGCGGGGATCCGCACGGTGATGCTGCCCAAGGCCAACGAGCCGGACCTGGACGACCTCCCCAAGGACGTGCTGGCCGAGTTCGAGGTGCACCTGGTGGAGTCCATCGACGAGGCGCTGGCGGTCGCGCTCCGCGGCGCCAGCATGCAGGAGGGGAAGCTCCTCTTCCCCTCCCTCCCCCTCCCGCCCACGGGCGGGAGCCGCGGCGCCGAGGGCGAGACGCGGCTGCACTGCGGGCGCTGACCGCGGAGCCGGACCGGCGTGACGGCACGGAGCCCCCGGAGGATCGTCCTCCGGGGGCTCCCGTCTTTTCGTGCGCGGGCCGGACGGATCTCACCCGCCCGCTTGCTTCCGCGACAAACTGGCGGCATCTTCCCGGCGGCTCCCCACCTCCGGTACGCGTCCGTGAATGCGCGCAGCACGGATCGGGGCCTGTTCGCACGATCGTCAGGCCGGTTTTCCGCACCGGCTCGGACCGGTGGCCGCCGGGCCGCGCGGTGCACGTCCACCCGCCAGGAGCAATCAGATGCCGACTGACTTTTTCCGCCCGCGCCGCGTCCTCGCCGCCGCGCTGGCGCTGGGGCTCGCCGCCTGCGAGACCGCCGGCAGCCCGGGCCTGCCGACCGCGCCCACCGCCGCCGCCACCGCCCCGATCCCCGCCGTGGGCACCTCCTCGTCCCTGGACTTCGGGACCTGGAACATCGAGTGGTTCGGCGACACGTCGAACGGCCCCTCCAACGAGACGCTGCAGCTGGAGAACGTGCGCGACGTGGTCGCGGGGACGGACCTGGACATCTGGGGGCTGCAGGAAGTGGTGAACGAGGCTCACTTCAAGAACCTGGTTTCGCAGCTCTCCGGCTACTCCGGCTTCCTCGCCAACGACCCGCTGGTCACCGACGGCGCCGCGTACTACAGCGACTTCAACGGCACGGAGCAGAAGGTGGGGCTGCTCTACAAGACCTCCGTCGCGACGGTGCAGAGCGCTCGCATCATCCTCACGGCGTACGACTACGACTTCGCCGGCCGGCCCCCGCTGGAGGTGAAGCTCGCCGCGTCGGTGAACGGCACCACCGAGAACCTGGTGGTGATCGTGCTGCACGCCAAGGCGGGCACGGGCGGCACGGACTACGACCGGCGGAAGCGTGGGTCCGAGGCGCTCAAGGCATACCTGGACTCCACCTACCCCACGCAGAAGGTCATCGTCATCGGCGACTTCAACGACGACGTGGACGTGTCCATCGTGCGCCCCAAGGCGTCGCCCTACGCCAACTTCGTCGCCGACTCCGCCGCATACCGCTTCCCCACCGCGGCGCTGTCGGCCGCCGGGGTGTCGTCCACCGTGACCTACCCGGACGTGGTGGACCACCACCTGGGCACCAACGAGTTCTGGAGCGCGTACCTGGCCGGCTCCGCGGAGGTGCTGCGCGTGGACCAGTACATCGCCGACTACGGCCAGACCACCAGCGACCACTACCCCGTCGCCACCCGCTACACCACTCTGAGCTCCGGGGGCAACGCCGCGCCCACCGCGAGCTTCACCTACGCCTGCTCGGTGCTGGCCTGCGGCTTCACCGACGCCAGCACCGACAGCGACGGCAGCGTCGCATCGTGGAGCTGGAGCTTCGGCGACGGCGCCACCTCCACGGCGGCCAACCCGTCGCACACCTACGCCGCGGGCGGGACGTACACCGTGGCGCTCACCGTCACGGACGATGCAGGCGCCACCGGCACCACCTCGCAGATCGTCACCGTGAGCTCCTCCTCGTCGGGCGGCATCAGGCTGAGCGCCACCGGGTACAAGGTGAAGGGGACGCAGCACGCCGACCTGACCTGGTCGGGCGCCACCTCCACCAGCGTGGACGTGTTCCGCAACGGCGCGCGGGTGGCGACCACCGCGAACGACGGGGCCCACACGGACAACATCGGGAAGAGCGGAGGCGGGACGTACGCCTACAAGGTGTGCGAGGCCGGGACCACCGTCTGCTCCAACGAGGCGAGCGTCACCTTCTGACCGCCCCGCCGGATGAGAAAAGGAGCCGCGTCCCGCACCGGGACGCGGCTCCTTATTCTCGTTCACCCGCCCGGGCGAGCCCGGACGGAGGCGGACTACTTGACGTGCTGGTTGACCAGCTTGGTCATCTCGAACATGGTGACCTGGTCCTTCCCGAAGATGGGCCGCAGCTTGGCGTCGGCGTTGATGTTCCGCTTGTTCTGCGCGTCCTGCAGGTTGTTCTTCTTGATGTAGTCCCACAGCCGCTTGGTCATCTCGGAGCGCGGCAGCGGGTCCTTGCCGACGATGGCCGCCAGCTGCGCGTCCGGCGTCACCGGCGTCGCGATCCCGCCCCGCGCCTGCCGCGGCGCTCCCTCGCCCGCGGCGCCCTTCTTCGCGGTCGACTTCTTGGCCGTGGCGCTCTTCGTGGCGGACTTCGCGGGGGTGCCCTTCTTGGGAGTGGCCATGGAGCGGTCTCCTGGTCTGGGTAGAGGCGCGAGCAGCGGAAGGTGCTCGACCGCGGGCGCGAGCCCGCGCTGCACCGCAAGAGGGGATTCCGCGCGCGGATTGTCAAGCTCCCCAGGGGAATCGCCCGATCCCGCGCCGCCGCCGCCCCGGTCCAGGAGCCGGGGC
>DASYWD010000612.1 GCA_035936415.1 Longimicrobiaceae bacterium | reverse complement strand
GGCCGGTGGACCCGGACGTGTAGATCACGTACACCAGGTGCTCCGGGCTCAGCGCCCCCCGCACAGGGTCGCTCTCCGGCCGGCGCGCCCAGGCCGCGGCATCGCCCGCCAGGTCCAGCACCGGCACCCCCGCCAGCTCCGGCACCTTCGCCGCCGCAAGCCGCTCCAGGAGCGGGCCCTGGGTCAGCACCGCCGCCGGGGCGCTGTCGCGCAACATGTAGCCCAGGCGCTCCGGCGGGTACTCCGGGTCGAGCGGCACGAAGGCACCGCCGGCCTTGAGCACCGCCAGCAGGGCGACGACCATCTCCGCGCTGCGCTCCACGCAGACGGCCACCCGCGCCTCGGGTCCGACGCCCAGCCCGACCAGGTGGTGCGCCAGGCGGTTCGCCCGGGCGTTCAGCTCCGCGTAGCTGAGCGCCTCGCCCGCGAAGACGAGCGCCACCGCGTCGGGGCTGCGCCGCGCCTGCGCCTCGAAGAGCTGGTGCACGCACAGCTCGCGCGGATACTCGGCCTCGGTGGTGTTCCACCCCTCCACCACCTGCCGCCGCTCCGCCTCCGGAAGCACGTCGATGCTCCCGAGCGCCCGCCCCGGCGAGACCTCCAGCGCCTCCACCAGCCGCTCCAGCGCCGTGTGCACCATCGCGCACACCCGCTCCGCCCGGACGTGGGCGACGGACCTCGCCGTGATCCGGAAGTCGTCTCCGAGGTCGTCCACGGCCAGCGTCAGCGGATAGCTCGAGCGCTCCTCGGTGGAGATCCCCTGAATCCCGCCGAGGGCGGCGGGCGCCTGCCCGGATCGGGCCATCCTTCCACTGTGCCGGAAGTTCAGCAGCGCGGAGAACAGGGGTGCCGGCGGCTCCACTCCGCTGCACCTCTGGACGAGCGCCAGCGATGCGTGCTCGTGGCGCAGGAGGCCGGCGAGGAGCGCGTGCGTCTTCCGCACGCTGGCCTCCGCCCCCGCCTCTCCCACCTTCACCCGCACCGGGAGGGTGTTGATGAACAGGCCCATCACCCGGTCGGTGCCCTCGCCTCCCTGCATCCGGCCGAGGAGCACGGTCCCGAACACCACGTCCGGCCGGTCCGACACACGGGCAAGCACCTGCGCCCAGGCAACGTGGCACAGGCTGGCCGCGCTCACCCCCAGCGAGCGCGCACGCGCGCGCAGCCGGACGGCCAGCGGCCCGTCCAGCTCCAGGCGCGCCTCGTCGACCCCGGACCCGTCGCGCCGCACGTCGGTCAGGCCGAACGGCGCGGTGGTCTCGGTCACGTCCCCCAGCAGCTCGCGGAAGAACGCCTCGTGCTCCTCCCGGCTCATCCGCAGCCGGGCCTGTGCCACGTAGTTGCGGAACGGCAGCGGCTCCGGGAGCTCGTCCGCCCTCCCCAGCAGGTGCGCCTGCACCTCCGCCTGCATCACCTCCGCCGCCGTGTGGTCGGCGACGAGGTGGTGGTGCTGCCGGAGCGCCACCCAGCGGTTCCGGGCCGGGTCCGGCGCAACGTAGATCCAGATCAGAGGAGCCCCGCGGATGTCGCGCCGGTGCCGCCTCGCATCGAACCGGGCGTGGAGCTGCTCACCCACGTCCCCATCCGCGGGGTCCAGCTCCACCTCGTCGATTCGCAGCCTGGCGACCCGCCACACCACCTGCACCGGCTGCCGCAGCCCCTCCCACCGGATGGCGGTGCGGAGGATGTCGTGCCGGTCGACCACCGCCTGCAGCGCGGCCAGGTACTGCTCCAGCCGCTCGCGGCTGTCGAAGCTCAGGAGGCTCGACAGCACGTACGGGTCTCCCTCCTCGGCCATCAGGTGGTGGAAGAGCATCCCCTCCTGCAGCGGCGCCAGCGGGTAGACGTCCTGCACGTTGGCGGCGCCCCCGGGCACCCCCTCCACGACGAGGTTGATCTCGGCCTGGGTGAGCTCCACCAGCGGCAGCATCTCCGGCCGGATCGCCTCACACCCCTCCGGGATCCCGTTCGCCGGGACCTCCACCTCCGCCGACTCGCTGCCGGCGGCGGCCGCGAGGTCCGCCAGGGTGGGGCTCGCGAACACGGTGCGGACGTCCGCGTGCAGCCCCACGCGCCGCATCCGCTCGATCAGCGTCACCCCCAGAAGCGAGTGCCCCCCCAGCTCGAAGAAGTTGTCGTGGCGGCCCACCCGCTCCACCCGCAGCAGCTCGGACCAGATCTGCGCCAGCGCCTCTTCCGTCTCCCCCGCGGGCGGCTCGTAGGCGCCCGTCGCGTAGGCGGTCCCGTCCGGGGCCGGCAGCGCGCCGCGGTCCACCTTCCCGTTGGGCGTAAGCGGCATCTCCTCCAGCCGCACGTACGCCGCCGGCACCATGTGCTCCGGCAGCCGCTCCTGCAGGTGCGCCCGCAACGCCTCGGCCTCGAGCGCCTCGCCCACCCAGTACGCCACCAGCCGCCGGTCTCCCGGCGTGTCCTCCCGCGCCACCACCACCGCCTCCCGCACCCCGGCGTGCGCGCGGAGCCGCGCCTCCACCTCGCCGGGCTCGATGCGGAACCCCCGCACCTTCACCTGCCGGTCCGTGCGCCCCAGGAACTCCAGGCTCCCCTCCGGCAGCCGCCGCACCAGGTCCCCCGTGCGGTACAGCCGCGCCCCCGCCTCCCCGCCGAACGCGTCGGGGACGAAGCGCTCCGCCGTCGGCTCCGCCTGCCCCGCGTACCCCCGCGCCACCCCGGGCCCGCCGATCCACAGCTCCCCGGGAACTCCCACGGGCACCGGCGCCCCGGAGTCGTCGCACACGTACAGGCGCACGTTCCCCAGGGGCCGGCCCAGCATCCGCCGTCCGGGCTCCTCCCCGAGCGCGGAATGCGCGGCGCAGATCACGGTGCCCTCGGTGGGGCCGTACAGCACGTGCACCTCTGCCGCCGGGAAGGTCTCGCGCATCTCCCGCAGCAGCTCCGGCGGCACCGCGTCCCCGCCGACGAAGAGCCTGCGCAGGCGGGGGAGAACGCCGCCTCCCTGCGCCGGGACCGCGTCCACCACCAGGCGCATGAGGGCCGGCACGGCGTGCAGCACGGTGGCGTCGTGCAGGACCCGGGGCAGCGTCTCCACTTCCCGCACCCGGTCACGCGCGACCGGCCGCACCGCGCCGCCCGAGAGGAGCGCGCAGAAGGTCTCGAAGAGCCAGATGTCGAAGGCGAAGGAGGCGAGCGCCGGAACCACGTCGGCCGGCCCGAAGCCGAAGGCCTCCAGGCTCCCCAGCAGGGTGTTCGCCAGGCTGCGGTGCTCCACGGCCACGCCCTTGGGGCGGCCGCTGGACCCGGAGGTGTAGATCACGTACGCCGTCCCCCGGGCGAGGGGGGCCGGCGTGGGCGCCGGGAGCTCCGCCTCCCCCGCGCCGTCGCCCGGCTCCTCCGCGCCCAGGAGGAGGGTGCGGCCGCCGTGGGGGGGGAGGACGTCCGCCAGGTGCGGCTCCACGAGGACGACGGCCGCCGCGGCGTCCTGGAGCAAGACGGCCAGCCGCTCGCGCGGATGGGCCGGGTCGAGGGGCACGAACGTCCCGCCCGCCTTCCAGCACCCCAGCACTCCCACGAGCATCCCCGCGCCCGGCTCGGCGCAGAGCCCGACGGCGCTCTCCGGGCCGACGCCGCACTCCGCGAGGGAGCGCGCCAGACGGCGGGCGCGCGCGTCCAGCTCCGCGTAGGTCAGCGCTCCGCCGTCCAGGACCACGGCGGCCGCACCGGGCGTGCGCTCCACCTGCCGCTCGAAGAGCTCGTGCACGCAGAGGTCGAGAGGATACGCCGCCCGCGTGGCGTTCCACCCCTCCACCACCTGCCGCCGCTCCGCTTCCGGCAGCATCTCCAGCCCGGCGACCGGCCGCTCCGGCCCGGCCGCCATCTCCTCCAGCACCCGCCGCAGGTAGCCCACCTGGCGCTCCACCGTCGCGCCGTCGTACAGCGACCTCGCGTACGTCACGCTCCCGGCGATCCGCCCGTCCGTCTCGGCCAGGGACAGCGACAGGTCGTACTTGGCGCTCGGCTGCTGCGCACCCGCGGCCACCCCCGCCAGCGTCAGGCCCGGCAGCTCCATCCGCTCCCGCGGCGCGTTCTGCCAGGCGAACATCACCTGGAAGAGCGGGCTGTGCGCCAGGCTGCGCCCCGGCCGCACCGCCTCGACCACCTGCTCGAAGGGGATGTCCTGGTTCTGCTGCGCCTCCAGCGCGCGCTCCCGCACCCGCTCCAGCAGCTCCCCCACCGTCGGCGCGCCCGAGAGGTCCAGCCGCAGCGCCAGCGTGTTGACGAAGAAGCCGATCAGCCCCTCGATCTCCCTCCTGCC
>DASYWD010000611.1 GCA_035936415.1 Longimicrobiaceae bacterium | reverse complement strand
CCCGGTACGGGCGCGGGCGCGCCAGCTCCGCCGTGCGCCCCTGGAGCTGGGCCGCGTAGAGGGCCAGCACGTCGCGGTAGACCAGCCCCACGCTCCAGCCGTCGAGCAGCAGATGGTGGTGCGTCCACACCAGGCGGTGCTCCCGCTCCCCCGTGCGCAAGAGCGCCAGCCGCATCAGCGGCGGCTTCGCCGGGTCGAACCCCCGCGCCCGGTCCGCCGCCAGGTAGCTCGCGAAGCGCGCCTCCTGCTCGGAGGCGGGCAGCGCGCGCCAGTCCTCCCGGTGCACGGGGAGCGCGACGCGCCGGCGGACCACCTGCAGCGGCTTCTCCACCTTCTCCCAGGAGAAGGCCGCGCGCAGCGCCGGGTGCCGGTCCACCACCGCCTGCCACGCCCGCGCGAAGGCCTCCCCGTCCAGCTCACCCTCCAGCGTGAAGCCGAACTGCCCCACGTAGGTGCCCGGCCCCTCGTAGAGCGAGTGGAAGAGCATCCCCTCCTGCATGGGCGAGAGGGGGTACACGTCCTCGATCGGGTTCTTCTTCACCGGCTCGGTTGCTGCCACGTCTGGTTCCCGGTTGCGGTCGAGGTGTCGCGGGTCAGGTGCCCGCCGGGTCGAGGTCCAGGTCCTCTTCCAGGATCTCCGACTCCAGGATGGAGAGGGTGTCGGCGTCGATCCCGGCCAGGGCGAAGTCGGAGGCGGTGTAGCCGCCCGGCTCCTCCGTGCGGCAGTGGGAGATCAGCGCCCGCAGCCGCTCCAGGTACTGCGAGGCCAGCCGCTCGACGGTGGCCGGACGGTGCAGCGCCGCGCTGTACGACCACTCCACCTGGAGGCACCCCCCCTCGATCCTGGCGTCCAGCTCCAGGAGGTGGTGGCGGAGCCCGTGCGCACCCTGCGCGGAGCCGCTCGGCTCGTCCACGAGCGCGAAGAGGGCCCCGTCCGAGAAGCTCTGGTCGAACTGGCCGAGGTAGTTGAAGCTCACCTGCGGCTCCGGGAGCTCCCGGAGGGCGCCCCGGACCTCCTCGTCGGGGTGCAGGTAGCGCAGGAGCCCGTAGCCGATCCCCTTCCCCGGGACCGCGCGCAGCTGCTCCTTGACCCGCTTCAGCCGCTCCCCCGGGCTCGGGTCGCTCCCGGCGTCCAGGAGCATGGGATGGACGGCGGTGAACCACCCCACCGTGCGCGACAGGTCGACGTCCGCGAAGAGGTCCTCGCGGCCGTGTCCCTCCAGGTCGACTAGGAGCCGCTGCTCCCCGGTCCACCCGGCCATCGCCTCCACCAGCGCCGCCAGGAGCACGTCGTTGATCTGCGTCCGGTACGCCGTGGGGACCTCGCGCAGGAGCGCCTCGGTCTCGTCCGGGTTCAGCGAGACCGTAACCGCCCGGGCCGAGGCGACGCTGTTCTCCCCGCCCGGGTGGTCCACCGGGAGCGGGCGCACCCGGCGGCCGGGGTGGGTCCAGTACTCCAGCTCCCCCCGCACCGCGGCGCTCCGCGCATGGGCGGCGAGCCGGCCAGACCAGTGCTGGTAGGAGGTGGTCTTGGGCGGGAGGTCCGCGTCGAGCCCGGCGGCGATCCGCCGGTAGGCGGCTTCCAGGTCCTCCAGCAGGACGCGCCAGGAGACCCCGTCCACCGCGAGGTGGTGGACCACGAGCAGGAGGCGCTGCTCTCCCCGGCCCAGGTCGAAGAGCGCCGCCCGCAGCAGCGGCCCCGCGCCCAGGTCGAGGCTCGCCTGGACCTGGGTGGCACGGCGGTCCAGCGCGCCTGCCCGGTCCGCCGCTGGCACCCCCGCGAGGTCCACCCGCTCCACCGGGACCCGCTCCTCCACGGGGCCGTGGGACTGGATCCACCCCTCCCCCCCGCGCCGGAAGCGGAGCCGCAGCGCGTCGTGGTGGCGCACCAGCGCGGCGAGCGCACCCTCCAGGGAGGGGAGGTCGAGCGGCTCGCGCGGGGCGAGGAGCAGCGCCTGGTTCGCGTGGTGGAGGTCGGACCCACCCTGCTCGAAGAACCAGTGCTGGACGGGGGTGAGCGGCGCCTCCCCCGTGACCGCCCCCTGCTCCGCCCGCGCCGTCGCGGTTCGCCCGGCCACGCGCGCCAGCGCGGCGACGGTGGGGTTCTCGAAGACGTCCCGGGGAGTGACCTCCAGCCCCGCCCTGCGGGCCTCGGTCACCACCCGGATGCTGAGGATGGAGTCGCCCCCCACCTCGAAGAAGTTGTCCGTCACGCCGACCCGGTCCACCCGGAGCACCCGCGCCCACACGTCGGCGAGGGCCTGCTCCGCCGCGGTCCGGGGCGCCACCTGCTCGCCGTCCGGGGAGGGGGCCGCCTCGGGGGCCGGGAGCGCGCGGCGGTCCGTCTTGCCGCGCGGCGTCAGCGGGAGCGCGTCCAGGACCACGAAGGCGGTGGGGACCAGGTGCAGCGGGAGGCTCCCCGACAGGTGCTTGCGCAGCTCCGCCGCGGAGGGGACCGCCGCGTCCGCCGCGCCCGTGAGGTACGCCACCAGGCGGCGGTCGCCGGGGACGTCCTCCCGCACCACGACCACGGCTTCGCGCACGCCGGGGTGCCGCAGAAGCGCGGCCTCCACCTCGCCGGGCTCGATGCGGAAGCCCCGCACCTTCACCTGGGTATCCATCCGCCCCACGAACTCCAGCAGCCGGTCCGCGCGGAGCCGCACGCGGTCGCCGGTGCGGTACAGGCGCGCGCCCGGCTCGCCGAAGGGGTCGGGGACGAACTTCTCCGCCGTGAGCTCCGGCCGCCCCAGGTATCCGCGCGCCACCGCCGGGCCGCCCACGTACGCTTCGCCGACGGCCCCCGCGGGGACCGGCTCCAGGGAGCGGGCCAGGACGTGGACGCGGCGGTCGCCGATCGGGGCCCCGATGGGGACCGCCGGAGCGTCGAAGCCCCCGGGAACCGGGTAGCAGGTGGCGAAGACGGTGCACTCGGAGGGGCCATACCCGTTCACCAGCCGCAGCTCCGGGTACCGGGCGAGCGCCCGCCGGACGTGCGGGAGGGAGACGGCCTCGCCCCCGGTCATCACCTGCCGCACCCCGGCGAGGACCTCCGGGGCGGTGTCGACGACGAGGTTGAAGAAGGCCGCCGAGAGCCAGAGCGTCGTCACGCCGTGGGCACGGACCTGCGCGCCCAGCTCCGCGGGCTCGACGGAGCCGCCGGTGTACAGGACGCACCTCGCGCCGGTGAGGAGCGCGGGCCACAGCTCCAGCGTCAGCACGTCCCACGAGACCGAGGAGTGCTGGAGGAACGTCTGCTCCGCGTCGAAGCGGACGTAGTCCACCCCGCGGAAGAAGCCCGGGATGGAGCGGTGCGGCACCTCCGTCCCCTTGGGGCGGCCGGTGGAGCCGGAGGTGTAGATCACGTAGCACAGGTGCTCCGGGGTCACCTCCACCCGGGGAGCCGTCCCCGGCTCCCGGGCGATGGCGTCCGCGTCGCGGTCCAGGCACACCGGCTCCGCCCCGGTCCCGGCGAGGCGGCCGAGGAAGGGCTCCTCCGTGAGCAGCACCCGCACGCCCGCGTCCGCCAGCATGAGGGCGAGGCGCTCCGCCGGATAGTCCGGGTCCAGCATGACGTAGGCGCCCCCCGCCTTGAGCGCGGCCAGGATCGCCACCACCATCTCCGGGGAGCGCTCCAGGCAGACGCCCACCCGCACGTCGGGGCCGACGCCGCGCTTCCGCAGGTGGTTCGCGAGCCGGTTGGCGCGCAGCTCCAGCTCGCCGTACGTCATCGTCCGCTCCCCCTGCGCCAGGGCGACCGCGTCGGGCGAAGCCGCCGCCTGCTCGGCGAAGAGCTCGTGGACGCAGCGCGCCGGGCCGGGAACGGACGCCGGGGCGCGCCCCGCGGCCAGGAGGGCGCGGCGCTCCGCGTCGGACAGGATCGCGACGGAGCCGAGCGGACGCCCGCCGTCCCCCGCGATCCCCTCCAGCGCCACGCGGAGGTGCCCCAGCATCCGCTCCACCGCGTCCGCGTCGAAGCGGGCGCGGTCGAAGGTGGTGGCGATGCGGAGGGGGCGGCCCGGGAATACCGCGACGGCCAGGGGGTAGTTGGACTGCTCGCGCTGGGCGAGGACCCCGATGCGCAGCGGCCGGTCCCCGGCCAGGACGCCGTCCACCGGGTAGTTCTCGTACGCCAGCACGCTCTCGAAGAGCGGCGTCCCCGCGGGCACCTCGCTCCACCGCTGCAGTCCGGAGAGCGGCACGTGCCCGTGCTCGCGCGCCTCCGCCTGCCGCTCCTGCAGCGCGCGCAGCCAGGGGAGCACCGCCTCGCCCGGCTCCACCCGCGCCCGGACCGGGAGGGTGGCGATGAAGACCCCGACCATCTCCTCCACCCCTTCCAGCTCCGCCGGCCGCCCGGAGACCGCGGTCCCGAAGACCACGTCCTCCTCCCCGGAGTAGCGCGAGAGCAGCAGCGCCCAGGCGCCCTGCACGAGGGTGTTCACGGTGAGCTCCCCGCGGCGCGCGGCCGCCTGGAGCGCGTCGCAGAGCGCCTCGGGGAGAGTGCTCTCCAGGCGCCCGTACCCCCGCTCGGCCCCGGCCGCGCCGGGCCGGTCCACCCCGAGCGGGGTCGGCACGGCGAAGCCGTCGAGCGCCTCACGCCAGAAGCCCTCCGCGCGGGCGGGGTCCTGCCGGGCGAGCCACGCCAGGTACTCCCGGTAGGGCGGCGCCTCCGGGAGCGACGGCTCGCGCCCCTCCCGGAAGGCGTCGTAGGCGGCCAGCACCTCGCGGAAGACGATGGGGAGGCTCCACCCGTCCAGGAGCGCCTGGTGGAAGGTCCAGACCAGGGTCCACTCCGCGCCGCCGTCGCGGAACAGCGCGAGCCGCGTGAGCGGGGGACGGGCCGGGTCGAAGCCGCGTGCGCGGTCCTCGGCGAGGAACGCCTCCAACGCCGCCTCCCGCCCGGCGGGCGCCATCCCGCGCCGGTCCTCGCGCAGCACGGCGGGCTCCGCCCCGCGGCGCACCACCTGGAGCGGCCGGTCCGCGGCTCCGCTCACGAACCCCGCCCGCAGCGCGGGATGGCGCTCCAGGACGCGGCGCCACGCGCGGAGGAATGCGTCCTCGTGCAGCTCTCCCGCCAGGCGGAAGACGTACTGCGCCACGTACACCCCGCTCTCCGGGGCGTACAGCGTCTCGAAGAGCATCCCCTCCTGCATGGGGGCCAGGGGGTACACGTCCTCGACGTCGCGCCCGGACCCCACCAGGGCGTCCACCCCGGCCTGGTCCAGCCCGGCGAGCGGGAAGTCGGAGGGGGTGCACCCGCCCGCACCGTCCTCGCGGCAGAGCGCCACGAGCGCGCGCAGCTCCGCCAGGTACGCCTCCGCCAGCGCCTCCACCGTCTCGCGGCGGTGCACCAGGCTCCCGTAGCGCCACTCCACGCGCAGCTCCCCGCCGTGCACCGCGGCGTTCACCTCCAGCAGGTGGGCCCGCGGGGCGCGGGGGCTCACGTCGGCACCGGGAGATTCGCCGGCCAGGGCGAAGAGGGCGCCCTCGGGGGCGGAGGCGTCGATCCGCCCCAGGTAGTTGAAGGACACCTCGGCCCGCGGGAGCGCCGCCAGCCGCTCGCGCGTCCCGGGATCCGGGCCCAGCCAGCGCAGGGCCCCGTACCCGATCCCGCGGCCGGGGACCGCGCGGAGCTGCTCCTTCACCCGCCTCAGCGCCTCTCCCGCGTGGGCGGCGCCGCCCACGTCGAGGAGCACCGGGTGCACGGAGGTGAGCCACCCCACCGTGCGCGAGAGGTCCACCTCCGCGAAGAGCTCCTCGCGCCCGTGCCCTTCCAGCTCCACGAGGAGGTGGGGCTCTCCCGTCCACCGCTCGAAGGCGCGCGCCAGCGCCGCCAGCAGGGCGTCGTCCGGGCGCGAGCGGTAGGCGGCCGGGAGGTCCCGCAGGAGCGCCTCCGTCTCCCGGGCGTCCAGGGCGACGGAAACGGTCCGGACGGCGCCCGCCGTGTCGGGGCCGGGCCCGTCCACCGGGAGCGGGCGCGGCGTCCACCCCCGCTCGTCCGTCCACCCGTCCAGCTCCCCGTCGAAGCCGCCCCCGGCGGCGTGCTCCGCCAGCCGCGTCGCCCACTCGCCGAAGGAGGTGGTCTTCGGCGGGAGCTCGGGGCGTACGCCGCGCTCCAGCGCTTCGTACGCCGCCTGGAGGTCCTCCGCGACGATCCGCCAGGAGACCCCGTCCACGACCAGGTGGTGCGCGGCGAGGAGGAGGCGCGGGGGGCGGCCGCTCCCCGGCTCCAGGAGGAGGGCGCGCAGCACGGGGCCGCGCTCCGGGTCGAGCCCCGCCTGTACGGCGGCGCACCGGCGCTCGACCTCCTCCGCCAGCTCCCCGTCGGGGACGTGGGAAAGGTCCGCACGCTCCAGCGGGACGGCGGCCTCGGCCGGGGGGGCGTAGCGCTGTGTCCACTCCCCCGCGGCGCTCCGCGCGTAGCGGAAGCGCAGCGCGTCGTGGTGCAGCGTCACCGCGAGGAGCGCGTCCCGCAGGAGGGCGGGGTTCACCGGCCGGCGCACCTCCAGGAGGAGCGGGAGGTTCCAGTGGTGGCGCTCCGGGATCTCCTGCGCGAAGAACCAGCGCTGCACGGGGAGGAGCGGGGCCTCGCCGACCGGGGCGCCCCGGTCCGGACGGGCGGAGGGGGCGGGGGCCGCCGCCGCGATCGCGGAGAGCCGGGCCACCGTGGGGGCCTGGAAGAGGTCCCGGGGGCGCAGGTGCAGCCCCGCCCGCCGGGCGCGGGAGACGACCTGGATGGCGAGGATGGAGTCGCCGCCCAGCTCGAAGAAGCTGTCGTGGATCCCCACCCGCTCCATCCGCAGCACCTCGCCCCAGATCCGGGCCAGCGTCGCCTCCGCCTCGCTACGCGGCGCCTCGTAGGCCCCCGGGCGGAGCCGGTCCTCCGCGGGCGCGGGGAGCGCCCGGCGGTCGGTCTTCCCGTTGGCGGTGAGCGGGAGCGACTCCAGCACCACGAATGCGGAGGGGACCATGTGCGCCGGGAGGTGCGCGCCCAGGTGGTCGCGCAGCTCGCCCACGGTCACCCGCTCGCCCGCGGCGGAGCGCACGCGGGGGCGCCCGCCGTGGAAGAGACGCTGGTGGAAGGCGGAGAGCTCGCGGGGGCGGCCGTGGTGGAGGAAGCGGTACGCGAAGGGCGCCTCGCCGCCGCCCGCGCGCCGCAGCACCCCCTCCGCGGCGTAGTCGGGGTGCATGCCGTCGTCCGAGAGCTCCGCGCTGCAGACGACGCGGAGGACGTCTCCCGCGCTCGCCTCCACGCCGGGGTAGAGGGCCGGGAAGAACAGGGGGAGCCAGGCGCACTCGTCCCGCAGCGAGTCCAGCGTCAGCTCCTCCCCGCAGTAGAGACGGATCCAGAGCACGAAGCCGTCGATCCGCCCGCCGCGCTCCACGCGCAGCTCCACCTCGCGGCGGAACGTGTCCCCGCCCGGGCGGGAGAAGTCCAGCTCTTCGAAAACGGCGGAGTCCGAGACCACGTGGTCCGCCGGGAGGTTGCGCAGGCAGAGCGGGAGGTCGAACGGGTGTCCCACCACCTCCAGGACGCGGTCGGCGTAGTGGCCGCCCACCTCCTCGAGCACGGGGGCGGCGTGCAGCGCGTCCGGGAGCCGCACGGCGGCGATCCGGGTGACGCACCGGCCGGGGACCATCACCCCGCCGGGCCGCAGCCAGCGGCGGGCGGCGTCCAGCACCGCCACCGCCCCCTCCGAGCCGCCGATGCACCCCAGCAGCTCGGAGACGCAGACGTCCGCCGGCTCGGGGAGCTCCACCTCGCGGGCGTCGCCGAAGATCAGCTCCACCCGGTCCTCCAGGCCCAGCTCCCGGACGCGCTCCTGCGCCCTGCGGAAGGACTCCTCCATCCGCTCGACAGCGTACACCTTTTTCGCGCCCGCCTCGACGCAGAGGCGGGCCAGGACGACCTCGCCCCCCGTCCCCACGTCCACCGCCACCTTCCCCGGGACCACCCGGGCGAGCGCCTCCCGGTACCCGGCGTTGCGGCGGGTGTCGTCGGCCATGGCGCGGTAGAGCAGGTCGTCGTAGACCGGGTACTCCCCGTGCGAGGGCCACAGCTCCACCCCGACGGTACGGCGCAGCCCGCCCGCCTCGGGAGCGTAGCCGGCGCCCGGGACCACGTACGCCACCAGGCGCCGGTCGCCGGGGGTGTCCTCGCGCACCACGACCGCCGCCTGCCCCACCGCGGGGTGCCCGGCCAGCACCGCCTCGACCTCCGCCGGCTCGATGCGGAATCCGCGCACCTTCACCTGCTCGTCGATGCGCCCCAGGAACTCCAGGCTGCCGTCGGCGAGCCGGCGGACCCGGTCGCCGGTGCGGTACAGGCGCGCGCCGGGCGCCCGCGGGAACGGGTCGGGGACGAAGCGCTCCGCCGTGAGGTCCGGCCGCCCCAGGTAGCCGCGCGCCACCCCCTCCCCGCCCACGTACAGCTCGCCGGGCACTCCCCTCGGGGCCGGCTCGCGCTCGGCGTCCAGCACCCGCAGCTCCACGTTGGGGAGCGCGTGGCCGACGGGGAGGTTGGGATGGACCGAGCCATCCTCCCCGGCCTCCAGGCGGAGCGTGGTGGAGCTGACCGTCGTCTCCGTCAGCCCGAACACGTGCACCAGCGGGACCCGGACACCCGCCCAGGCGCGGAGCCGGTCCGGCAGGATCCGCTCGCCGCCCACGATCACGAACCGGACGGAGGGGGGCAGCCCCGTCCCCTCCTGCTCCAGGACCCCCACCCACTCGTGCCAGAAGGCGGTGGGGAGCTCCAGGCCCGTGACGCCGTACGCCTCCAGCACGCCGGCCAGCTCGGCGGGGGAGTCCAGGAGGTCGGCGCCGGGGAAGACCACCGCCGCCCCCGACAGCCAGGCGGGGAAGACCTCCTCCACCATCACGTCGAAGCTGGGCGAGGCGAACTGCAGGAAGCGGTCGGCCGGGGACAGCTCCAGCCGCTCGCGCATGGCCTCCGCGTAACAGAGGAGCGAGCGGTGGGTGACCATCACCCCCTTGGGAAGCCCGGTGGAGCCCGAGGTGTAGATGGCGTACGCCAGGCTCTCCGGGTGGGCCCGGGCTCCCTGCTCGCGCCCCTCCCCCTCCGGGAGGTAGTCCAGGCAGAGCACCGCGGCCGCCCCGTCCGGGACGGAGCCCGCGAGCGCCGAGCGGGTCACCACCACCCCTGCCCCGCTGTCCTCCAGGAGGAAGCGCAGCCGCTCGGGCGGGTAGCCGGGGTCGAGGGGGACGTACGCCGCCCCCGCCTTGAGCACGCCCAGGAGCCCCACCGCCAGCTCGACGCCACGCTCCATGAAGAGGGCGACGCGCGACTCCGGGCCCGCCCCCCGGGCGCGCAGCACCGCCGCGAGCCGCTCCGCCTCCGCGTCCAGCTCGCGGTAGGTGAGCACGCGGCCGGCCCCGATCGCCGCCGGGG